>USCP01000030.1 GCA_900553245.1 uncultured Peptococcaceae bacterium | reverse complement strand
CCCTTTTTTGATGGCGCGGTTAATGTTATCGTTAGGCATGTTGTCTGCCTTTGCTTTATCAATAGCAAGCTTCAAAGAAGCATTGTAAGCCGGATCGCCGCCACCCATACGAGCTGCAACGGTAATGTTACGAGCGTGCTTGGTGAATGCGCTGGAGCGCAAGCTATCCATCTTATTCTTTTTACCTTCAATATTATGAATACGACCCATTCATATCTCTCCTTAGTTTGATTTATGCGTATCTTTTATTATAATGGTGTCTATGATTCATTTCAAGAGAGGATGGATGATTATTTTATGATAGCATTTGAAAAAATATCGATTGAGCAATATTGTACAGATTGGCAAAGCAAGCATGCGGCGCGTGTAGAAAAGCCGGAGGATGTCTATAAGGAAATCGCTCTGCCTCGACGTTCAACGGTCGGCTCTGCGGGATATGATTTTATTGCGCCCTATGATTTTACCCTTGCGCCCGGCGAAAGCATCACCATTCTCACCGGTATTCGCGCGCAAATGCCGTACGATGTGGTGCTTTTGATGATGCCACGCAGTGGGCAAGGGATGCGTTATAAGCTACAGCTAATGAATACCATCGGTGTGATTGACGCTGATTATTATGAAGCTAAAAATGAAGGGCACATTATGGTGGCGCTTTTTAATGACCACCGTGACGGTGCAGTGCTAGAGGTTAAAAAGGGCACTGCATTTGCCCAAGGCATTTTCCTTCCGTATTATATGACCGACGATGATGCCGCCTCTGAAAAAAGATTAGGCGGATTTGGAAGTACTGATAAAAAAACGCTTGACAATCAGGGCTGAAATGAGTATAGTATTGGAGTGTCAAGGAAAAAGAGTTGACAGAAGGTGCTCAAATGTCGTTATCGATTAACCGTAGAAACAGAATGATTTGTTTGTTTGACTGCTACAGCAGCTTATTAACAGACAAGCAAAAGACCTTGTTTAATTACTATTTCAACGAAGACCTGTCTTTGGCGGAAATCTCCGATATCATGGGAGTGAGTCGTCAGGCTGTTCACAATAGTATCAATCGATGCGAAGAAGCATTGGAAAGCTATGAATCCTCTTTGGGGCTTTTTGAAAGAGCCAATACCGTTGATGCGGTGTTGGAGGAAGCCGTTGAGAAGATTGAAGCAAGCATGAAAACCGGAGTATGGTCCAAAGACGAGTATGAAGTGCTTTTAGACCATCTCAAGACTACCAGAAAGGCTGATTGATTGTGGCACTTGATGGATTAAGTGAAAGACTGCAGGATGTCTTTTCTAAGATTAAAGGGAAAGGCAAACTCAGCGAGCAAGATATCAAAGATGTGCTTCGCGAAGTCAGAGTCGCTCTTCTTGAAGCGGATGTTAACTACAAGGTGGTTAAAAACTTTGTAGCAAGCATCAAGGACCGCGCCATGGGTGCGGATGTCATGGAAAGCTTGACACCGGGTCAACAGGTTGTAAAGATTGTTCATGACGAGCTCACTCAATTGATGGGTGGCGAAGCCAAGAAGATTACAATCAGTTCCAAGCCACCGACAATCATTATGATGGTTGGTTTACAAGGGTCAGGGAAAACCACTTCCACCGGGAAGCTGGCACGTTATCTCAAAGATAAAATGCACAAGCGTCCATTACTCACCGCCTGTGACGTCTATCGTCCGGCTGCGGTTCAGCAGTTGATGGTGCTTGGTAAGCAGCTCGATATTCCGGTGTATGAAGAGGGGACTGACGTATCACCGGTTGACATTGCCACACATGCGGTAGAGCATGCAAAGGCACATGGCAACGATGTGGTTATTTTGGACACCGCGGGTCGTCTGCACATTGATGAAGTGTTGATGAACGAATTGGTTTCTATTAAGGAAGCGGTGCAACCCCATGAAATTCTCTTGGTGGTTGATGCAATGACCGGTCAGGATGCGGTTAATGTGGCAGAACACTTTAACGACAATCTTGATATTACCGGCGTTGTTCTGACCAAATTAGATGGTGATACCCGAGGCGGTGCAGCACTCTCAGTAAAGAGTGTGACAGGAAAACCAATTAAGTTCACCGGGATGGGCGAAAAACTCGATGCCCTCGAGCCATTCCATCCGGATCGCATGGCCTCCCGTATTCTTGGAATGGGTGACATTCTCACCTTGATTGAAAAGGCTGAAGCAGAATTTGACCAAAAGCAAGCTGCTGAGCTTTCAGAAAAAATTAAAACAGCGACCTTCACCTTGGAAGACTATTTGAACCAAATGGATCAAATGCAAGGAATGGGCGATATTGAGTCCATGCTTTCGATGATTCCGGGTGTTAGCAAAAAAATGTTAAAGAACGTGAAGCTCGATGCCAAAGACATGGATCACACTCGTGCGATTATCTTGTCGATGACACCGGCAGAACGTCAAAATCCTAAAATCATCAACGGTAATCGAAGAAAGCGCATTGCAGCCGGTTGTGGTTTGAAGGTTCAGGATGTCAATAGATTGCTCAAGCAATTTGAACAATCTCAAGCGTTTATGAAACAGTTTAGTGCAATGGCAAGTGGAAAGGGCGGTAAAAAAGCTCGTATGCCATTTTTTGGACTAAAGTAATTACTAATTGAAGGAGGTGTGTTTTAAGAATGGCAACTAAGATCAGATTAAGAAGAATGGGTGCTAAGAAGAAACCTTTCTATCGTATCGTTGTAGCAGACAGCCGCGCTCCAAGAGATGGCCGTTGCATCGAAGAAATCGGTTACTACAACCCAAACGTAAACCCTGCTGAAATTAAGGTTGACGTTGAAGCTGCTCAAAAGTGGATCAACACCGGTGCTCAACCTTCCGATACCGTACGCAGCTTGCTCAAAAAAGCTGGTGTTCGCTAATTAGTTTATTAGAAATGGATTGATTATATGGAAAACTTGGTTCTACATCTTGCAAAGTCTTTAGTTGATGACCCTGATTCCGTATCCGTAAAAATAAATGAAACACCAGAATCTGTGTCAGTGCAGCTTTCTGTTGCACCGGATGATATGGGTAAAATTATTGGCAAGCATGGTCGCATTGCAAACGCAATTCGTGTGATCATGAAAGCTGCTGGCAGTGTTCAACATAAGAAAGTTTTTGTTGAAATTGTCGAATAAAAATAACGAATCCAGATTCTTTTGAGTCTGGATTTTTTTACTATTCATTCAGAAATGAGGTAATCGCATGGAAGAATTACAGATTTTAGGTAAAGTGTATTTTAAACAAATCGTTACCGATCAATATAAGCAAAAGACTGCTCAAGACATTCAAAAGCAAATTGATGAAATCGATGAACAATTGGCTGAATATGACAAGCAGATGAGCAAGACCATGACTGAACTCACCTTGAAAGCCCATCCGCAAACCGAAGCCATCCGTGCTCAATTGAATGCAGAACGCGACAAGATTGCGATGTACAAGGAACAATTTGCAAAAGCTCTTGCTGCTGTGGACGACCTTGTAAACGGTACTGAAGTAGATGCCGGCGATGGGGAATTCTTGTCTACCGTCAAGGTGGGCGATTCTTTCTCCGGCAACACCAAGTATGAATTGGTGGTTGAAAACGATATTGTCAAAGAAATTCGTGAGAAGTAATATGGAAAAAACTCGTATCGGAAAAATTATGAATACCCACGGTGTGAGAGGGAAAATGAAAGTTGCTCCCCTGACCGATGACCCATCTCGTTATGATGTGCTTGAGCATGTTTTTATCGAAGACCGCAAGAAACGTTATACCGAGTATGAAGTCGAAGGGGTGCGCTACCACAAAGAGCATGTCCTGATTAAGCTCAAAGGCATTGATGATATGGATGCGGCAAAGCTGCACAAAAATCATTACTTGGCGATTAACAACAGTGATCGCATGCCTCTTGAAGAAGGCGCGTATTATATCAGTGACTTGATTGGTCTTGAAGTCTACGAAGACGATACCAAACTTGGCACCTTAAAAGAGGTACTTCAACCTGGCGCAAACGATGTTTATGTATTGGATAGCACCCTTTATCCGGAGCTCTGTATCCCGGCGCTCAAAACCGTGATTTTATCGGTGGACCTTGAAGCAGGTCGCATGAATGTGAAATTACCGAAAGGACTTGTTGACTAATGGACATCAAAATCTTTTCGTTGTTTCCGGAAATGTTTCAAGGCCCGTTGTCTGAAAGTCTTATTGGTAAGGCCAAGGATAATGGCATCTTAAATATTGACATTGTAAACTTCAGAGAATACGCAACCAATAAATTCAAGCATGTTGACGACACCCCTTACGGTGGTGGCGTTGGCATGCTTCTGATGCCGGAGCCGATTGTTCTTGCGTTGAGAGACAACATTCCAAAGGATACTCAGACACGTATTATTTTGGTTTCTCCGCAAGGCAAGACGTTCACACAGGAAGATGCCAACGAGCTCTCTCAATGCGAGTCCTTGGCGTTTATATGTGGTCATTACGAAGGTTTTGATGAGCGTATTCGTGATTATGTGACGGACGAGTACTCCATTGGAGATTATGTGCTGACCGGTGGAGAATTGCCGGCTATGGTCATGATTGATTCTATTGCTCGTTTGATGCCTGGGGTTATTAAGGAACAGGCGTCTTTTGAAGACGATTCTTTTTATAATGGGCTTTTGGAATATCCGCAGTACACCAAACCGCGTGTGTTTGAGGGGAAGGAAGTGCCGGAGGTTCTTTTAAGCGGTCACCACAAAAATATTGCCATTTGGCAAAAGAAAGAAGCGTTAAGACGCACCTTGGAGCGTCGTCCGGATTTGTTAACGGACTATGCGTTTACTAAAGAAGAGCGTAAGCTTTTAGACGAAATTCTCAAAGAAACTCCGACACTGGAGGCGCATTTGCCTGATTCATTGAAGACAACGGCGTATAATAATCAATAAGTCACTTCTCAAAATCGTTAAGAGAGACGATTCCGGTGGGAATCGTCTCTCTTTTTATAAAGGCAGGATGCTTATGGTGATTAAAGCATAAAAAGAATGGACATTTAAGATAAATGGAAAATATTTGTTAAAATTTTTTGAAAAAAGTTTGCAAGTGGTTAACGTCTTTGTTATAATCTACCATAGGTATCAGATATCAAACATTAGGATTTCTCTTTTCACATATTGTAAGAGATTATAGCAGCGGTGTAATTCGTTACAATATGTGAATTTTGGTCTCCGTTTATTTCGTTGATACTAATATATTTTTTTGGAGGTCAATTATGACAGGTACTGTAAAATGGTTTAACAGCGAAAAAGGTTACGGTTTTATCACCGTTGAAGGTGGCGACGATGTATTCGTACATTTCTCCGCTATCCAAGGCGAAGGCTTCAAGACTTTGGATGAAGGCCAAGCTGTTGAATTTGACGTTGTAAGCGGCGATCGTGGCGATCAAGCTGCTAACGTTGTAAAACTTTAATTAGTTTGCAATTTTTTAGGTCAAGCACTTGCGATGCTTGGCCTTTTTTTATTGGATTGTAACGTTTTGAGTGATTTATTTATGGGATAATATGAATGATGAAGACTCATCAAATAGCGACGAAAGGGAGAGAGTATGACAAAATTATTAAAGAAAAATTGTATACTGACATTTGTTGTGGCTCTTGTAGCGGTATTATGTCTGCAATCATTTATAGTGAGCGACGCAGAAGCGGCGAACAACAAGATTTATATTGACGACCGCTTAGTGACGACGGATGTAGCGCCGGTAGTGGTAAACTCCAGAGTATTGGTGCCAATTCGTGTAGTAAGTGAAGGCTTGGGCGCCCAAGTTTCTTGGGACAATCCTTCTCAAACAGTAACTGTTAAAAAGGGTTCTGTTACTTTGAAAATGGTTGCCAATAAAACCACCTACACCAAAAATGGCGTGAACAAGACGATGGACGTACCGGTCAAGGTCATCAAAAACAGAACCTTGGTGCCAATTCGTGTTGTGAGTGAAGATTTGGGCGCGGGCGTGCAATGGGATAAGGGCAATGTCTATGTGCAATCCGCTGGTGAATTGATTATCAAAGTGAATCAATTGGGTGCCGGCGGTTATCTAAACCTTCGCCAAGGTCCGGGCACCAACTACCCAATCGTGGGCAAGGTTAACAGCGGTGATTACCTCAGTGTCATTACTCGTAGTGGTGATTGGTATAAGATTCAAACCAAAAATGGTGACGATGCCTATGTTTCTAAAAACTACGTGACCATTTATAGCGGTGGGACAAGCAACAACGGTAACGGTCGGTAAACGGCGGTACCGTTGAGCCCCAGCCGGAACCGGAACCAATACCACCGACCACCGATCAAAACGGAAATTTGCTTGTGACTGATAGAACCACCGGAACGGGCCAATCCTCGATTGCTTTTGACATTGGCACCGGAACACCTTCTGTGGTAAGTAACAACGGCAACCAAATTGTGGTTAAGATTTCCGGCGTACAATTGAGCGCAGACAATTGGCAACCGGCAGAAAATATGGCGCCGTTTACCGGGTTGAAGGTCAATAACAACGGCAGTGACTCCGTACTTTCGACGGCATCCGTGTCTGATAAAGGCTACTTTAGATTGGATATCAACGGTAGCACTTTTACAGTGACGGCAGTTGCTAAGCATAAAAACGGTACCACCGGCTTAGCAGGTAAAACCATCGTTGTTTCTCCGGGCCATGGGGTATACGGTGCAGGCGGTGCCATTGACCGTGGTGCAGTCAGCCCGATCAACGGTTTGGATGAAGTGGATTTCAACACGCCGCTTTCTTTAAAGCTTCGCGATAAGCTCGAAGCAGCCGGAGCGACCGTCATCATGATTCGCGACACCGAAGGCCCAATCAATATGAGCCTTTATGAACGTTCTGTCTTGACTAACAATGCCAATGCGGATGCGTTTGTAGAAATTCACGGTGACAGTGCCGCCAATGCAGCAGCAAAGGGGATTGGGACTTGGATTTATACCGACAACACCCGTTTGACCACTGCAGCTCAAAAGGATATGCGTAATGAGTTTGGCTCTGTGATGAACCAAGCATTGGCAAATACCACCGGTCAACCGGCTTATGTAAAATATGGGAACTTCTCCGTCATCCGTGAAACCGAAGTGCCATGTGTGCTTGTGGAATGTGGCTTTTTGACCAATGCGGAAGATGCCGCAAGACTCGCGACGGATGCTTACCAAGAAAAACTCGCACAAGGGATTTATAACGGCTTGGCAAATTATTTTGCATACTAATGGATTGCTTGTAAATCCACTGTTTGTTAAACACACCATCAAGAGATGGTGTGTTTTTTTAGTGGGCGTTATCAGCATATTTTATGCAAGAATTATATGTAAAGAAGTGTTGTAAAATTATAGGATTTTATAGTATGATTGTCGAGGTCATTATGATAGTACGAGTATGTGTGTTGTTATATGACTGGAGTATGATGCAATTTTAACGTAAAGGAGTCTTGCATGAAGGAAAAAATCAATTGAAAAAGAAAGTATGTGCAGCTGTCTTGGCTGTAAGCCTGGTTGGGCAAATGTTGCCTGCACCGGCGGCATTTGCGGCAGAAAGAGTAAATGCGCAAGGTCGTTTGGAAGTGGCAATGCACGCAGAGTTGCCAAGCCAGGGTAAAACCTTTAAGGTGACCTTTATGAACGCACAGGGAGAAGAAATCACTGCAACCGCAAAGAGTGCTGCAAACGGGAACAGCCTGATTTGCGACAAAGCTTTGGCAGCTGGCACCTATGACATGACCATTACCGCATCGGGACATTTGGCCTACAAGCAAAAGGTGACGATTACGAACGGCATGATTACGAAGCTGGACTTGTATAACAGCCATGCGGTCAACGAAGGCTTGGATGCAGGAAAGCAGCATGGGATTATGGCAGTAGGGGAAATCAACGATGACGGCGTGATTGATGAAAAAGACGCCGACAAAATGATGGATGCCATTGATGCGCAGAGTACCGACAGTAGCTTTGACTTAAACGGCGATGGCGCTGTAAACGTTGGTGATTTGGCGTATATAACCGCCAACTATGGCAAGAACGTTCAAGCGAAGCAAGTGGATGTGCTTTCCGGTGAACAAGTAAAGCCGAGCGTGTCGGAAGGGACTACTGTTGAAAATGGCAAGATTGAAGACTTGACCAGCGGTAAAGAAGATACTGTGGT
This sequence comes from uncultured Peptococcaceae bacterium, assembly GCA_900553245.1. Lineage (GTDB taxonomy): Bacteria > Bacillota > Peptococcia > Peptococcales > Peptococcaceae > UMGS1590. Next base: position 4,932 of record USCP01000030.1, on the reverse strand, counting down.
TCAATTGGCACCAAAGAATGAAGCACCTATTTCCAAAGAAAATCCGGTGGTTGTTGGTTTAGAAGTAGATGCATCTCCTGATAATCCGGTGAATGGTTTATTGATTACACCACCTGCCGGGACCAACAATCTCATTACCGATGCCACCATTGATATTGTTGCTGAAGATGGAGAATATCGTGCGGTGCTCGCTCAAGCACAAACGTTGAGCAGAGATGCGAAGTTAGTGACTGCCACCCAAGAAAAAGATGGCACTATTGTCGTTAACTTGGGGACTCAAATTGCCATTAAGAAGGTGACTATTAAGGTTACCGGCGCAAGTACGAATTTAGTTGATATTGCTCAAGTAGAATTTGTGAACGGCATGGAAAACCGCATTCCGGAACCGGAAAAATCCGTGCCGGAGCTTAAAGAACCTAAAAAAACTTCAAGCCGGCATGGAACCAGCTTTCTCTGTGAGTTGGACCCCACAAGTAAATATCACCGGTTATGAAGTGATGGTGAGTGGCGGAGGCAAAGAAGAAGTATTCAAAACCACAGCCACCACTTTAGAAGTGAGATCACTCAGCGGCAGTAGTCTTAAAACTTACGTGCCGTATACAATACGTGTACGTTCTACAAATGGCGATTGGAAAAGCGCGTATTCCGAAGCAAAAACCATCACCATTAAGCCTGAAAGTGTGCCACCGGCTCCTGAAGATTTGAAAGTAACTGGTGAAGTTGGCGCTCTTAAGATTGCTTGGAGAGCTATGCGCGATACACAAACCTATAGTATTTTCTATCGTGCTGATGGTGAGAAAACTTATACTGAGGTATCAAATTTAACTGGGACAAGCTACACGATTAGTGCGCTGAAACCAAAAACAACCTATGAAGTGTATATGGTTGGGCACAATGAATTAGGGACAAGTCCGGAATCAGAACATAAAAAGGAAAAAACACAAGATGCTACGGAATTGTTGATGCCAAAATACAAGCTCATTAATACATCTAATGGGGTTGGGAAACTCACTGCTCATATTGAAAGTATTGAATCTGGTTCCTTCCAATATGCAACGATTGGCAAACCCGATAAAGTTGCTCCAACCGTAATGGCAGATAGTAATATTTCTACTTATGCGGTAACTCAAGATTGGGATAGTGGTGCGCAAAGTGGTAATTATAATAGCGGAGCTTTAGTAACTCTGGATAAGGCTTATGAAATGGATACGATTCGTTTTGCAGCTCGTGTAGCCCAGCCGCAATATGCGAAATATCTTTTGTATGTATGGGATGGTCAAGATCATGGAATAAAGTTGGAGTCATCCCAATTTAAAGTAAAGTATACTCAAGATGATAATGGAAACTACTATTATGAAGTGAAATTGAATAAGCCTCAAAGCATTAAAAAGTTCCGCTTGTGTGTTGGTAACGGGTATAAGCATAATAATCCTGAAAAAGATAATCTTTCTATTTCAGAAATCGCTGTGTATGAATATGATTCAATTGAAGATGAGATTGAATCATTGTTTACTGATGCAACACATGGTGCTCTGAGTGCAGGTGTGACTAAGGAGACGGTTGATCAGTTGGCTGAACGCTTGGAAAAGAAAGATGGTGTGAGTGGAGAATATCATCCGGATTATAAGATGCTTCGCCTTGCATTAGATGATGCATATGTGCTCTTAGAAAATGGGCAGTTAGACCAAGAACTTATTACCGTGAATACCAAAGTTACTTCAAGAGAAGATGGTCACTTAGATTTTGTATTTGGATTAAGTGACCTTCAACCGGTTGGTATTACTGCACAGGCTGGAGATGCATTGAATGTTTATGTCGGTGCAAAGGATAAAGTTCAGGGAGCAGAAACCAATCTAAAATTAGTGTTTACCCAAAATTACGGTGAATCCAGTCAATGGAAAGATGAAGTAGCATTAAATGTTGGGCCTAATGTGGTGACAGTACCGGATATTTCTAAGCGAAAAAGCGAATCTGGTGGGGCTGTTTATGTGCGTTATGTAGGGCGTGGTAGTGCAGAGCAGTATAGTGTGCGCGTGTCTGGTGGAACAAAGATACCTGTTTTGGATGTTTCTGGGAAAAATGGAAAAGCACGTGCAGAAGCTGTTTCCACCTATGTGAATAAACTTAAGACTTATGTAGAAGGATTGAACAAGACGCATAACGATGCAACTAATCAGGTGGGTTCTGTACATACAGGTGAATATAAACCTACAGAATGTGTTCTCAATGTGACCGATATCGTGATGAATGGGATGATGTATTCTGTTTCGGCAGATGCAGTGTGGCGCGCTATCAGTGCGAAGGGAAATCCTACAGAAACTTTGACGCAAGCAATTGCGGCCATGGAACAGGAAGTGGAATTGCTCTATCAACATAAAGGTTTGCACAAAAATACTTCATCTGGCACAGATCGTTTTCCTTGTCAGCGTCTTAATATTCGCTATCACAAAATGAATGATGGCGTGTTTATGTATGCCGGTGGTCAACGTATTGGTGTTGGTTACAGTATTGCTGATATTTTGAGTACTATGGTTCCTGTTCAACCGGATGAGAAAGGAAACGTTAAAAAAGAGGATATTAAATGGTCCGGTTGGGGTGTGGCCCATGAAATCGGGCACGTCATCAATAACAAGCATTACACCGTGGGTGAAGTCACCAACAACTACTACTCCATCCTTGCAACCGGTGATATGCGTAGTGATTATGATAATGAAGTGTACAAAGCGGTGACTTCCGGCGGTACCAACGACCTAAGAACTGCTTTAGCGATGTACTGGCAGTTGCACATGGCTTTTGACAATGACGGGAACTTCAAGACCTACGATACCGCTGAGGAAATGAAGAAGAACCTCTTCTTTGCGCGTATGGACAGTTATTCTCGTAAGCCAGATAGTGCGCCAAAACCGGGAGATGAAGCACTGAGCTTGAAAGACGGCAACAAAGATGCCGGTAAGTCTGACAAAATGATTCGCTTAGCCTGCGCCGCTTCCGAACAAAATATGCTTTCCTTCTTTGAAGCGTGGGGCTTTACATACAATGAAGCAACTAAGCAATACGCAGTGCAATTTAAGACGCCTGTGAAAGATATTCAGTATTTGAAGCCGGAAGCTCATCAATATCGTTTGGCAGGTGGCAAAGGGATGGCATCCGGTACTACAGCGGAAGCGACCTTGAGTTATTCTGCAAGTGGTATTGATAGCAACAAGGTGACTTTGACATTGTCCAATACCGGTCATGAAAATGATATGCTCGGCTACGAAATTCGCCGCAATGGTGAATTGGTGGCCTTTGTACCGGCATCTGAATCGACTTATGTGGACACCATTAGCACCGGTAACAACCGCGTATACAACTACGAAGTGACGGCTTATGATAAGTTGCTCAAGAAAACCGACACCGTGAAGTTGGAGCCGGTGAAGGTGAAACACGATGGCACCTTGGGCCGTGATAAGTGGACCGCAACCACCAATATGACCTCTGATGCCGACCAATACATTACAGCAGATGGTCAGAATGGTTATTGTGAAGATACAACGATTTCTGCAATCTCTCGTGTGATTGATGGCAAGGGTGAAACCTATACCGGTAAAGTAAGCAAAGAGACCCCTGCAATTACCTTAAAACTTGGTGAAAACAGCCAAGTGACCGCTTTGAGATATCGTGGCGAACTTACTGACCTTAAAATTTCTGTTTCTGAAGATGGAAACAGTTGGACCGAAGTTCGTAGTGTGACAGTGGCTGAACTCAACAGTGATAGCCAAACCGTTACAATCAATAGTGATGTCAGTCGTACTATTTTCTTTGAAAAGAAAGATGCACCGGGCAACCTTTATGTGTGCGACGCCGCATATGTGAAGGTAGAAATGCCTGCTGTGGGTGCGAATAACAATGTTTCTGTCCAAAACATCGACCTTTTGGGGCCGGTGGGCGATAACGTGGAATGGCTTTCTCAAGGCAATAGCATTGGGAAATTGAAGAGTGATTACCAATACGGCGCCACTGAAGCGGATAAAATCCCGCAAGGTTCCATCGTCTTCACCGGTGTGTATAAGGGCAACCCTGCCTTTAACGTGGTCCTTCTGAAGGACACTGAGGGCAATATCGTTGGCGGTGAGGATAGTTCTGGAGCGACCAAGGCACACCAAATCATATTGGCACCAGACCCTCAGGGTTACTGGATTGAACCGGACGATATTCCGGAAAAATTACCGAATCAAGTAATGGTAGAGCTTTATCGTGTGGACGCTGCAGAAGGGCTTACCGGTGAACGCTTGGTAAGTAATACTCTCTATGAATCCGTGCCTGAATCTTTACCGGATATTGAATTTAAAACTGAATCTACCAGAGTGTTGAGCGATGTCAAAGCTGTTCAACCAAAGGTGGAACTTGAAGATGAATCTTCAAACCAAGGCATCGTAAAATCCGTGATGGCAGCAGTGGCTTCTGCGGTGCGCGCTTTTGTCGCACAACCGGCACAAGCAGCTGAACAAACCAAAGCGAGCAATGCGCCAAGCTTCACCATGACCGATGGTGACAAAAATACGACCTTGGCGCTCAATGTGGGCAATGCGGTGCAAAGCACGGTGGCGCTTCAAGCAGCGATTAAAGTGGATGGTGATGCCACCAAAGCAACCTTGAATTGGGATGCAGCCTTGAAGGATGCACTTTTAAAGGACTGTCGTTTCAATGCAGAGAATGATACATTGACCGTGTACATTACCGCGAAAAACGATTTGTTAAATAATGGTGCCGTGAACTTGGGGACCCTGCAAATGGACTCCGAGCATGGTACCAAATCTGTGACATTAACCTTGGAGCCAAGTCGTACCATGGTTGTGGATAGCACCTATGCGGTGAATGAATTGGAGGGGCTTGCAGCGACAAGTCATGAATTGGCAACCAACGAAGCACCGGATAGTGGCTCAGGTGGCA
>USCP01000029.1 GCA_900553245.1 uncultured Peptococcaceae bacterium | reverse complement strand
TTAGTAAGTGATTAATTCTTTATTGATATTCGCTTGACATTACACCGCTGGTCTTTTCTTTAAAACACGCTTTCCCGAATAAAGGGGCGTGTCCGCACCTTGGCAAAGTCTGGTCTCTACCGCAGCCACCTTGCCAATAGACCCAGCAGCTTGAAGCAAGGCTGCCTCGCAGTCCTCCCCTACCAAAGCGCGAATATACATCCCCGCCTCGCCTTGACTCACATGAGTATCTACCACTGCCGGCACGCGAAAGAGGGCACTGTCCAAGCGTTCCAAAAGCGCTGCATCTCGCCCCAGGCGAAATGGCGCGTCAATGCGTTTGGTCACACTCCCACAAGGACAAGGCGCCGGAATAATGCGAGTGCGATCACCGGTGCGATAACGCACGAGGGGCATGGCTTCCATACCAATGGTGGTAATGACCATCTCCCCTTCTTCACCATCGGGAAGAAGCTGTCCGTTTTCATCAACAACTTCCACGATGAAATGATTTTCACGCACATGCATCCCCGAAAACGCCTGACAAGTAATGGCACCACCCATACAGAGTTCACGGCTGCCGTAGTGAGGGTACAGGGTCATCTGCGCTTCTAAAAGCGCAAGCACCCCACGCGGACAGCTGTCACCACTAATCAGGGCGCGTTCAATCGAAAAATCCTCCCCCATATAGCGCGCTAGGCTGAGAAGCGGCACCGGAAAGCCAATATAACAGCGTGGCTTTTCGCGCACAATGAGGTCAGACAATTCCTCATAGCTTTTGCCCCAGCCGGCACAAAGGGGACGGGCGCCGATTTTTTCCACGGCGCGCTTGATGAGATCCCCCAAGCCCAGCGCCCCACTAAAGGGCATCGTAATAAGGACACTGTCGCCGGGAACCGCCATCTCACGAATCCCGGCTGCAAAGAAATCAATCGTGTGGGCGGTGTCCGCCTCGGTATAAAAGACACGTTTGGCAGCAGCCGTCGTGCCGGAGGTTTGATCGGTGATAATCCGTGCCACCTCCGATTGAGACAGTAACAGATACCGTGACGGCTGTGCCGCCAAATCTGCCGCTGTGGTAAATGGTAGCGTCTGTAGCGCCGCTAGGCTTTCAAGGTGTGCGGGCACATCACCGACGCCGTGAGCATGCATCCTCGCCAACACCTTGTTAAGCTGTGCAAGTTGAAAGGCTTCTAAGGTCTCTCGACTGCAATCTCTAAGGCCTTCTTGGGCCATGATATAAGCATCAATACGTGATTTGTTCATTTTCTGTAAAGTGCCTTTCCTTCGCTGTTTGTCAAGTTATAGGCGCAAAACGGCACCATCCCGTAGGTGCTGTCAACCTCGCAAATATAACACCGCTGCAATCGCTCAAGATCGAGGTTCCAAGCATCCTGAAAGACCATTCCACTGACGGTAAAAGTGCTTTCTACCGTTTTTTGCAAAAAGGCATCCAATGCGTTGGTTGGATTTTCGGCATCGCAGCAGCAACCACTCGCCTTCCCGCTCCATTGCTGAGCCACGGTGTCGCGGGTGTCACTGCTCTGACAGCAACATGCCCCTTCACGCTTCGGCAATGCCTTCAGGCTACAACAGCCCTTGAGGTAGCTGGCGTGGAAAGAGCAGTAGGGGCTTTCAGCCCCACCGCCGGAAAAATGCGCTTCCTTAATCAGTCCATTGGTTTGGGCTTCAATATTTTTTAGCATCCGCGGAATGGTCAGGCGGCCTTGGCTTGGGTCCATGCTGTTGCGACCAAAATAGCTCATCGGCTGAAAATGAACACCACGCACATGGGGCGCATGGGAAAGGGCAAAGAGCAAAATCTCGCCTAACGCATGGTCATTGACCCCTTGCGCCACCGTTGGTACAAGGACCACCGGCAGGCCACTTTTTTTGCAATTTTCGATGGCTCTGAGCTTCCCCTCTTTGAGCGGCTTGCCCCGAAGCACCTTGTAGATGGCATCGTCTAAGCCGTCAAATTGCATAAACACAGTGGACACGCCCGCTTGCTGCAAGTAATCGGTATAGCCGTCCTCTATTCCTAGGCGCACCCCGTTGGTATTGAGTTGAAAGAAGGTGAAGCCCTTTTCCTTGCCCATGGCAATAATTTCTGCCAAATCATCACGCATGGTCGGTTCCCCACCGGAAAGTTGAATATTATACGGCCCGCCGTGGCTCATGAGATGGTCGTATTGACGACCGATTTCTTCTAATGATAAATCTTTGCCTTCCTTCTCACCGGCAGAGGCAAAGCACACCGGACACTGCAAATTGCAGCGATTGGTAAGCTCCAAGAGCGTGCAACAGGTCGCCTGTTTATGGTTGTCACAAAGGCCGCAATCGTTTGGGCAGCCGTTTTCGACAGGCTTTGCAAAAGGGAGTGTCGGTGGCTTGTGACAGTCCCGTGCCGCCCAGTCGGCATAATGCGCGGCGCTTTCTTCCCAAATCAAAGTACGAAAATCGCCGTGCTCAGGGCAACTTTTCTCCATATAAATGAATCCGTCCGCGCCCACCACTTGATCGGCAGGAATGGTTTTTAAGCACACCGGACAAACGCTGGCTGTTTTTCCAATCACATGAGACATCTTGTCACAACCTTTCTCTAAAAAACGCGCTCATAAAAGCGCGTTTTCATCCAAAAGTTCAATACATTTTTCTAGGGTCGCTTCCATTAGCATTGGACAGCGCTGAATACGATTGCGAGGGTCCTCTTCGAGAATGTGCGCACAGTCCGTGCCACCGTATTCGGCGCTATAGGACTGAAACCAGTCGGTAAACTTATGCACCATCTCCTTGTAACACTGCTTGGCGGTTTCATCATCTGCACCCTTAGCCGCATAGTAAGCAAGTACACAGGCGCCGCCGGTAAGACAGCCGCAGGTGTGACCGCTGGCGCCGATGCCACCGTTGAGACCTGCCATGGCACGTATCAAATCGGGATTTTCTTTTTCTTCGGCTTCAAGGACCAAGCGCATTAAAATTTGTGCGCAATCATAGCCCTGCTCATACCATGCAAGCATGGTTTCCATGTAATCGCTCATTGTCTACACCCTTTCGCAAATCATGAGTATATAGGAGAGCCCCTTGCCCGTTGGCACGTCTTCTTCGCGCCTCAGCGCTTCGAGATAGTACGCCTTCCATTCCTCGCTTAAATCCTCAATATGACGCACGACAAACCCTGCCTTACGCACATCGCCTAAGAGCGTCACCACATCCTTACAGACATCCGAAAACACCAGCTTCCCGCCCTTTTTTAAGAGCCGCCCTGCCTCAAGAAGGGCCCTGGGCACATCACCGCTCATGTAAAAGCTGCATTCACTGATGATGCCGTCAAAGCTCGCGTCTGCATACGGCGCGCGCAGATAATCACCTGCACGCACCTTTTCACCGCGAGGTGCCAAATCAATTCCCTCGGCCTCATAGCCTAACGTGTGCAAAAGGCGCACTGTTTGTCCGTCTCCTGCGCCCATATCCAGCACACGCGCCCCCTGCGGCAAAAAGGAAAGTTCCATCAAATAGCGACTGTGGGCCTCACCGCCCACATGGCCCATCATTTGTCCTCCAGTGCTTTTTCTACCGAAAGCACCTTGCCCAAGGCAAGTTCCTCGGGCACATACACAAACCCGCACACCGGGCATACCGGCAGTTCCACCGGAAAGCCGTTGTCAAGATAGGCAAACTTGGCCTTGCCCTTTTCTAGCGGCACACCGCATTTGCGACACATTAGCTTTCCCTCAGGGTCAATGGTATAGTAATTTTTTTCTGTCATCGTTCTCACCTCTACTCACGCGGTGTGATTGTCATGCGGTGGCTATAGGCACCCACCACCTGATAACCGCCGTCGATGTCCTTAAATTTCACCCAAACAGTGACATTGCCCAAGCGCGCACGGGTAATAGAAATTCCCGTTTCCGCATCCAGCACTGCCTCATCGGTCTCTCTCAGCGCCGTTAATACCTGCGCCACATCGCTTTTTAAAATCAAGCGACGGTCCATTTCATCTAAGGCTTCTTGGGTATATTCGATGGCAAAAGGCACATCTGTCAATGCAAGCTCCTCCTTCCAGCACTCGCTCAAAAGCTGTTGCTTGAGACCGAGGCGGTTGTATCGTTTTTGACTAATGTCCGGACAATGGTCGGCACTCGTACCGTAAACAAGCTCCAATAGGTGCATGGATTCTCGCCCCTTGCGCGCAAAACGGTCGCGGCAAGCCATGCAGTAGGTGAGATACGGCGCGTCCATACGGGATAGGCACATATCGGTCATTTCGCCTGCCACCTCCGGGTTCGCATATTGGGTCAAGCCACCGTAGCCGCAGCAAGGCGATGCATCCCCGTCATACACCGTCGGCACAATCTCGCATCCCAAGGCCACGGCAAGGCGACGAATCGCCCCTTGAACGTCTGCCGCTCCCCGAGCGCCACAGCTATCGTGAAGTGCCACAGTGCGCGCAGATTGATCTGCCGCCTCCGGCAAGCCGATTTGTTCCAAAACCTCCCAAATGCCAACAACTTGTAGCCCGTCCCATTCTTTGAGGGTACGCGCACACATCGGACAGGCACAGACAACCACCGGATTGCCCATTTCCGCAAGGGCCGCTTGAAACTGTGCCTTGGTCTCGTCGTACATTTCCGTACGTCCTGCCCATTTAGCAATAATACCGCAGCAACCTAACAGCAAGCCCACACCGCCATCCATCCGCGCACTCAAATCCAAATAGGCAGCGCGCACCGTTGCCGGTGCAACGGCACTGGCCTGACAGCCTGGGAAAAAAACGTACTTGGTCGTCGCCGCGACTGCCGGACGCGCCAAAAAGGCTTCACCGTTTGAAAAGAGCATGTCCATCAGCGCAAACTCATGCGGTGCAAGGGGCATCTTGCCAGTGTCCACCATATTGGCGCGCGCCTTTTGGCACACTTCCGCCACGTCAAAACCGTTTGGACACACCACCTTACATTGACCACACAGTGCACAAGCGTTCATCGGCTTATTCATCACATGGTCGCCCATAATAATCCCGACATTGTTGTAAATTTCGCGGGTAAGCAGGCGTGGGAATTTGTCGTAATGACGCAAATACGGGCAAGCCTTCATACATTCATCACAATGGCACTGCAAGCAACGCCCGGCTTCTTGTTGCGCGTCTTCCTTGCTATACAGCCCGTCGCATGGCACCTGCGAACAAGCCGTCACCCCTTCCAGAGAGGTAATCAGTCGTGTCGCCACAGGCCCTTCTTCTCCTCGGGTATTGGACGGATGCAGATTTTGTGCCAAGCGGTCGACGGTAAGCGCCGCCTTTTTTGCCGCAAAGGCACTTCCCAGCACGCCCTCCGCCGGACCGCACACAAGGGCACGGTCTTCGAGATACATCAAGCCTTCATCCGGTGTGGCACTCGGATCAAGAAGGGCGAGCACCGCCATGCTCACACCGACCACATCCGCGCCGGCCTGCACCCTTTCTAACAATACCGGAGAAAGAACACTTTCAAAATGAAAGGTCACCTCCAGCTTTTCCAATAGCTTCAGGGTTTTTGCACGGGTCTCTTCGGAGGCAAACTCCGTGGCATGATAAAGCCACGTTGCCTTGTCGGCCTCCTCGCAATAAATCTCCAAGGGATAATTTTTCTTTGCCACCTCGCCGGCTAAAAAAAGCATGAACAGACCGCTCCCCAGCAGGGCCACGTGCTTTTTCTTTTTCATGGTTTTACGCAAGCCGGCAAAGCCCTTCTTGGCCTTCCCGTAAGCCACCACCGCTTCTTCTAAGCGACGCACGGCGATGGCCTCATCGGCCTCACAACGCTTGCAGACCGCTTCGCAAGGTGCTTCACAACCTTCCGCAAGCAAATGCGGAAACGGCAAATTTTTTTCGTATAGGGTGTATGCCTTGTCAAAATCGCCCTTCGCCACCGCCGCCATAATGGCCTTTACGTCAATTTTCAACGGACAAGCCGCATTACAATACGCCGGCTCCTCGTGAATACACAGGGATTCGCGGGCTTGTAACTCCTCTTTCGTAAAAAGCTGCTTTTGGTGGTATACATGGGTCGATGCACGTTCATCAATGGACATAATAACGCCCCCTTTGAATACAAAATATAAAGAAAGAGGTGGGGCTTCCCACCTCTTTAAAGTGTAACACAAGTGTGTTTTTCTTAAAAATATTATTCGAGCGCTTCAAGGGCTGCCTTTACCACGTCAGGGGTTGCAGGCACTTGGGTAATGCGTGCGCCGGTGGCGTTGTAAATCGCATTGAGGATGGCTGGGTGAGGCGCATCAAGTGGCGCTTCCCCGCAACCTGCAGCACCGTAAGGGCCGTTTGGACGTGGGGTTTGTACGTAATGCAATTCAATGTCATCCGGTACATCGTTTGGATATGGAATCCCGCACTTGAGAAGGCTGGTATCCTTTTCGATGTCTTCGAAGTTTTCGGAGAGAGCCAAGCCAATCCCTTGTGCCAAGCCACCGTAGAAGCTGCCATCAACAAGGAGTTTGTTCATGATGGTCCCAACGTCAGCCACGCAGGTGAATTTTTCAACCTTCACCTTACCAGTTTCGGTATCTACACAAACTTCCGGTAAGAAGATGGTGTACATGTAAACGCTGAATGGATCGCCTTGTGCGGTGGCTTGGTCGATTGGACGGTCTGCACAAGCAGTGGCAACCCATTGACCAAGATACTTGGTGTCGAGACCGTCGGCCACCATTTCATCGTAGGTGCGATAGGTACCATCGTCCTTCTTCATGGCAGCAAGGAGATTTTCACAAGCCAAGCGGCAAGCATTCCCGGTCATAACCTGAGAACGGGAGCCGCCAGCAGGGCCGGAGTTAGGGGTAATCTTGGTATCGTTCATAACAAGACGGATTTGTTCCGGTTTGAAGCCTGCTTCACGCAAGGTTTCATGGGAACTTACAAGGGCCCCCATATCAGCACCTTGACCGTGGTCTTCCCAGGAAATATACATCGTCACGGTGCCGTCGGCATTGAGTTCGGCATAAGCTTGAGAACTGTCAACCCCATCAAGGCCACTGCCATACACACCGGTGGCAACCCCGATGCCGTATTTATAACGGCCGTCGGAAGCGGCATTCTTTTCTGCCACACGCTTCTTGCCGGCTTCGTAAAGCGGACGTGCCTTTTGGAACATTTCTTCTAAGCAATATACGTCCGGTTCATAGCCGGTAGGAATGGTGGAATGTTCGCTTTCCTTGTAGCAGTTGAGCTCACGAATATCGAATGGATCCATGCCCATTTGTGCAGCAAGAACGTCGATGGCAATTTCGGAGCCCATGAAGGATTGTGGAGAACCGTAGCCGCGGAATGCAGAACCCCACGCATGGTTGGTAAATACGGTTTGGCTCTTATTGCGAATGGATGGGATATGATAGCCGGCACCCACAAATTGGCTCAAACGGTGGGTCAACAAATCCCCGAATTCGGAGTATGGACCGTGGTCCACATAGTTGTCGCCCCAAAGACCGAGGAGCTTCCCGTTTTCATCGGCTGCGAGCTTGATGTGCAAGAAAGCTGGAGAACGCTTCCCGGTGTAGGTGATATTTTGGTACATATTGAATACCAAGGACACAGGGCGTTGGCAAACGAGCGCCGCTACCCCAAGAATGGCTTCGTTGGGAGGGGAGAACTTGTAACCGAAGGTCCCGCCGGTGTGATTTTGAACGAGACGCAATTTTTCCATAGGCACGCCGATCCCATCAGCAATCATAGGCATATGGAGGTGCAACCCGATGGACTTGGAGTGGATGGGGAGCATCCCGTCTTCATCAATGTAAGCATACCCACAGTCCGGTTCGATGGCCAAGTGAGGTTGGCGAGAGCAGTAGGATTCAATTTCTACCACATTTGGTGCGCTGTCAAAGTCAAATTCAGGCCCCTTGATGCAATTGGTTTCATAGTAAGCGTTCGGGGTGCCCGGATGAATTTCGATGGCATCTTCTGCAATGGCGTCCATGGCATTCATGTAGGCAGGAAGCTCTTCATAATCAACCTTTACCGCAGCGGCAGCAGCACGTGCATGTGCTTCGGTATCAGCAGCAACGATGGCAATCGCATCGCCGAATTGGAAGATTTTTTCGTCGCAAAGAATTGGACGGTCCCAACCATCGCACTTGTTATTCAATGGCAGCATGACAAGCCCGTTGATGCGGTTTTTCCCAGGAACATCTTTTGCGGTGATGATTTTGAATACGCCAGGCATTTTTTCTGCTTCAGAAGTGTCAACACCCTTTAAGAGTGCATGGCTTACATCAGCTTGAACCAAGGCCAAACGCAAGGTATCCTTAGGCATCTTGAGCGCATCATCGGCACCGAAGTCCCAAGTCCCGGTCACCTTTTGGGCAGCGGATGGGCGAATGTATTTGGTACCAACAATGGAATCTTCCGTTGGCTTAAAGACGAGGTCTTCCTTAGTGATTTCGCCGCGCATCACGCGTGCAGCGTCCATTACGGCATCAATAAGTGGCTTATAACCGGTGCAACGGCAAAGGTTGCGGTTCATATTAAACCAGTTACGCACTTCTTCGCGAGTAGGGTTTTGGTTTTGATCCAAAAGGCCCTTTGCGCTCATGATAAAGCCCGGGGAGCAGAAGCCGCATTGGGCGCAGCCATGTGCCATCCACGCCACTTGCAATGGGTGCATGTCGCTCAATGTCCCGATGCCTTCGATGGTAGTGATTTCGGCATTGTCACGCACGCGAGACAGCTTGGTAATACAGGAACGGGTCACCTTACCGTCTACGATGACGTTACAAGCACCGCAGTGCCCTTGGCCGCAACCGATTTTACAGCCGGTGAGCAAAAGACGTTCACGCAAAAAACTGGCTAAAGTTTCGTCCTCTTCAACCAAAACGGTACGCGCAACGCCGTTGACAATAAATGTACGTTTAATCATTTGGAGTCCCTCCTTGTTTAATCAACAATTATTTTTCCTCTTGTCTTAAACTCGTATGATTACCACAATCATCAAAATCCGGTCCGTGTCCGGTCAAATCCTTCATGCGTGAAAGCCCTCGCGTGGTGTAAAACACCAGCTGAGAAGTGCTACCATCTAAGTTTTCACCGGTCAGACGCAGGAAATTTGCATTCTCATAGTAAGAAATCGGAAGCCCTCTTCTATAAACCTCGCCGGTATTGCGATCCCGCACTTCTACAGTCACAACATCCGCTTGAATTTCCAACAATTTTTCTTCCATTTTCTCACCTTCTTTCAAAAATGCAAAAATATTCTCTCATTAGAATGTTAGGCCCAATTACCTCTCTCGTCAACTTATAACGAATTAACAGTCGCACTGACCTATGACAGTTTATCATTCTATTTTACTATGTTTTAAAAGAATTCCTATCGAGAAATCTAATGTTATATAACAGCAAATCGTATTGTATGCAATTACGAATTGTAATAAAATAATAGTAGCTTAAATATTTCAAAATTGGTTCATCTTGAAAAGGAGTGCTCGTATGAAAAAGAAACTCATTGCCATGTTGCTTACCGGCGTCATGCTGGGTCTTGTGCTCACCGGTTGCGGAGGAAACGACACAAATCAAAGCAGCGCGGTCACCTCAACGTCAGCCGCCACCGAAAAAAATGACCTTGTAGTATTTGCTGCCGCCTCAATGACCGAAACTTTAACCGAGCTCAGCAACGCCTATATGAAGGAACATCCAGAGGTCAATGTGGTATTAAACTTTGACTCATCCGGAACTTTGAAAACCCAGATTCAAGAAGGGGCCGACTGTGACGTATTTATCTCTGCCGGTCAATTACAAATGGACCAGCTTGACGCCACCGCCGACAAAACTGTTAACACCGAAGATTTAGATTTTGTCCTCGAAGACAGCCGCTTTAACATCTTAGAAAACAAGGTGGCATTAGCGGTGCCGGATGCCAATGAAAAAGGCATCAATTCCTACGAGGATTTAAAGACCGCCTTAAAAAACGAGGATGTGCTCCTTGCTATGGGTAACAGCGATGTGCCGGTTGGTCAATACACTCAAAAAATCTTGACCTACTTAGGGCTTGATGAAGCCGCCCTTGCCAGCGCCGGCAAAATCACCTACGGCTCTAACGTCAAGGAAGTCACGACGCAGGTGAGCGAAGGCGCCGTTGATTGCGGCATCATCTACCAAACCGATGCCTACTCCGCCGGCCTCAAGGTGGTCGATACCGCCACCCCTGAAATGTGCGGACAGGTCATCTATCCTGCCTGTGTGATAAAAACCACCAAACAGCCGGATGTTGCCAAGGACTTCTTGGCCTTTTTGACCACCGATGAAGCGGATGCTGTCTTTGAAAAGGTCGGCTTTACCGCCATCAATGACTAATAATTAAATGAATGCTTGAATACGAAGGGAGGATGCGTCCCATGGATTGGTTCCCATTATGGAACTCGCTGCGCATTGCAACAATCAGTACGGTGATTATATTCTTTGTTGGAATTTTTTCTGCCTACTATATTGCCAAGGCGCCACGGGTTGTGAAAGGAATGCTTGACGTGGTACTCACCCTCCCTTTGGTTTTGCCACCAACAGTGGTGGGGTATTTGCTCTTGCGTGTGTTGGGGCCAAATCGCGTGCTGGGTGCCTTTATGCTGGAACATTTTAATGTAAAGATGACCATGACCTGGTGGGCAGCGATTTTTTCCACCACAGTGGTTATTTTCCCACTGATGTACCGCACCGCTCGCGGCGCTTTTGAAGCCTTTGACGAAAATCTTGCCTACGCGGGGCAGACCTTGGGTCTTTCCAACAGCTATATTTTTTGGCACATCCGCTTGCCGTACTGCAAACAAGGCATTTTAGCAGGCACGGTCTTGGCCTTTGCCCGTGCCTTGGGCGAATTTGGTGCCACCAGTATGGTCTGCGGCTATACGCCGGGACGAACGGCGACGATTTCAACAACGGTCTATCAGCTTTGGCGCACCAATGACGACGGCCTCGCCTTTAAGTGGGTGCTATTAAACCTCGCTATTTCCTTTGTGGTGCTTTTGGCGGTTAATATGCTTGAGAAGAAGCAACACACCACTGCCGCACCCCGTCGATGGAGGGACTCTTAAATGAGCATTCAATGTACAATCAAAAAGGATTTCGGCGATTTCAGTTTGAATATCAATCTTTGCGCCGGCAATGAAGTGATGGGGCTTTTGGGCCCATCCGGCTGCGGCAAAAGCATGACGCTAAAATGTATTGCCGGGGTGGTAAAACCCGATGACGGACGCATCGTATTGGACGGAAAGGTGCTTTTTGATCACGCCACTCATACCAACCTTGCGCCACAATCGCGGCGCGTGGGTTTTTTGTTCCAAAACTACGCCCTTTTTCCACACATGACAGTGCGTGACAACATTCGCATGGGCGCGCGGCGTGAACGCAAGACCGCCCGCGGTGAAAAGCATATCAACGACATCATGGAACGGTTTGAAATTGCCGCCTTGGCAAACCACTACCCCGCGCAGCTTTCCGGCGGTCAACAACAGCGCACCGCCTTGGCGCGCATCTTGGTGTCCGAACCGGAAATTCTGCTTTTAGACGAACCGTTTTCCGCATTAGACACCCATTTACGTTTCCGCTTGGAACGTGAACTTAGAGCGGTGACTCGGCAATTTGGAAAAACAGTGCTTCTGGTATCCCACGACCGTGACGAGATTTTTCGTATGGCCGACCGGATTGCTATTATGAACAAGGGGCGGATTGACGTTTGCGGCGATAAGGCGCAGGTATTTCAAAATCCGTCTACGTGCCAAGCAGCCATCTTAACGGGCTGCAAAAATATTTCCGCCTGCTGCACCAACGGCCCCCGCAGCCTCTATGCCACAGATTGGGGCATCTCCTTAGAAACGGCGTCTGACCCTAGCGGCTTTGAGGCAGTCGGCGTTCGTATGCATGATGTTCTTTACGGCGAGGGGGAAAACGCCCACCGCTTTGAGGTGCTTGAGGAAATCGAAAATCCCTTTAGTGTCACTGTCATGGTGCGCCCCGAAGGCCACAGCGCCGCCATTCCCCTCGGCTGGGAAGCGGACAAGGCGCTCTGGCAAGCCGTGCGCGCGAAAGTTGTGACACTCCACATTCCAAAGGAACACGTGATGCTGCTCCACTAGCGGCTTCTATTTATAAAAGACAACCAACCACTAGGAGGGACCTTATGAAAAAAATGAAGGTACAAGATGCCGTCGGTCACGCCCTTTGCCACGACATCACTGCCATGTTTGACGGATTTAAGGGGGCACTTTTTAAGCGCGGACACGTCATCACCGAAGAGGACATTCCAAAGTTGCTCGATATTGGCAAGCAGCACGTTTTTATCTGGGAGGACCATGCCGGTGAAATCCATGAGGAGGATTGCGCCCGTCGTTTGAGTGCGATGACCACCGTGGAAGGGGCCCATTACGGACCAATCAGCGAAGGCAAAGTCCAGCTGATTGCCGACATCCCGGGGATGTTTCGTGTAAACAAAACTCTTTTGGAAAAAATCAACCGCATCGGAGACATCACCATCACCACCTTGCCGGATCACTATCCGGTCACTCCCGGGCAAAAGCTGGTGAGCATGCGTATTGTGCCCCTTGTGACCCAAGAAAGTCAGATTGAAGAAGCCGAAGCCTTCGCTAAAACCGAAAAGCTCTACGATTTACGTCCGTATCAGCCAAAAAAGGTTGGCATTATTATTACAGGCTCCGAACTCTATCACGGTCGCATTAAGGACAAGTTTGAAGCGGTGGCCCGTGCAAAACTCGCCAAATATCCATCAGAAATTTTGGGTGCCACCGTCTGCGACGATGCGCTTGATATGATTGTTGGCGCAGCTCAGGAATTTCTTGCCCAAGGGGCCGACTTTTTAATTTTTTCCGGAGGCATGAGTGTGGACCCAGATGATTTGACCCCAAGCGCCATCCGTGCCCTTGGCGCCAATGTGGTCAGCTACGGGGTACCGTCCCAACCGGGCAATATGACCTTGGTGGCTGATCTAAACGGCGTTTCTATTTTAGGGGTGCCGGGGGCTGCCATCAGCCGTCCGACAACGATGTTTGATGTGCTTCTGCCGCAAATTTTTAGTGGCGACCCACTCACCAAGGAGGATTTGATTCGTCTGGGGGAAGGCGGTCTTTGCCACATGTGCGACACCTGTCATTTTCCAAATTGCACCTTTGGGCGCTACTAACAGAAGGGAGGACGCCCTTTGAAGGACACCTACAACAGAAGCATTACCTACCTGCGCATTTCAGTGACGGATTTGTGCAATCAGCGCTGTCTTTACTGTATGCCGGAGGCTGGTGTATCTAAGCGGCCAATGGCAGAGATGCTGACAGAAGACGAAATGATCCGCGCCGTCCGAGTGGCTG
>USCP01000028.1 GCA_900553245.1 uncultured Peptococcaceae bacterium | reverse complement strand
TCTCATGGGCTTATAGCCCCAGAGCAAACCACCCTTTTGAAGGGTGGTTATGATTTAGCTTGTATTTAGCTTGATAGAAAATATATTTTGAAACGCACTATCAAACAACGCATTAAAAAATAAATGATGATGTGGCAAAATACGTTGTGATCAAAAATAAGAGTGTTATAGGCTATATGATAAAGCTATGATTGTTAAGTAAAACTGTAAAATGCATTCATTGATAACAAATAAATGCGTTTCGCAGATGATTTTTTTGCAGATGGTATTTTATGAGTATAAATGATGGTAAAGCTGCTTTCTTTTTTAGAGTAAAGCTATTGTAACCCTGATAAGTTGCTAAGAGATTAAAGATATAGTTATTATGATAGGCTGCTAAGAAGGAAAAATAGAAATGCTTCGTAATAGATGATGTTAGATGAATTTAAATCTAATAAAACAGTAAGCTGGCGTAGTTGATGGGGTATAGAAAAAAGAAGAGCTGAGAATAATATAAAATGCACCGTTAAGGTGCTTTTTTTATGTTCGATGTTATTCAGTAGGATTTCCTATGTGTCATTAGCGTATTTTAAAGAATATAAGAGTCAACCGGAAATGCAAAGTTGTGGAAAAGATGAGGAGACGATCTAAAAAAAGAATTAGAATATCGGAAAATGACTGATTGGGCTTGTGGGTCTATGGTGCATAGCGTACAATGGCAGTACGACTTCTAAAAGCAATGATTGGGCTTTTAAAGGGCTATATCGGGTATTCCGAACAGTGGT
Source organism: uncultured Peptococcaceae bacterium (assembly GCA_900553245.1). Taxonomy (GTDB): domain Bacteria; phylum Bacillota; class Peptococcia; order Peptococcales; family Peptococcaceae; genus UMGS1590. The sequence continues at coordinate 12,780 of USCP01000028.1, read as the reverse complement.
TAACCACTAATTATGCTGTTTGGACAGTTCTGAGGGAAGAAATTCTCTCAAATGTATGGATTGTTTCTGCGATTTAGCGTAGTAGAGTAATGGAAGTGGTTTTTAAAGGCTTTATTTTTGCGTATTTGGCTAGGATAATGGCTCGGTAGTGTATTAGGTAGTATGATTATTTAAAGCGAAATAAAGAGGTCGTGGTGTTGCGGAATAGCGAAAAGAAGAAGGTGAAAGAAGTCATTTTCCAACCACTTATCAACAGAATGTCACCAATATAGAATTTATTTATTCAAAAGTGAGAATCATCGCTGTTAAAGTTATAGGTTGTAACAGATTATGTTGATAAATAATGGTCTATATCATAAATAAAAGAAATTATAATGATAAATGAAGTCGAATCTCAATGAAGTGTGTTCACCCAAACCGCAATGTGTGTTATGATTGCTTCAGAGAATTCAGATAATGGAGGCGCAGTTTAGATGATGGATAAAAATCAGTTACTGTTATACGCAATTACTGATTGCGATCATTATCAGGGAAAGGAGTTGTTGGATCGAACCGAGGCAATCTTGGCAAACGGTGCGACCATTTTGCAATACCGTGATAAGCATAGCAAGGCGCGCAATGATGTTGATGCGTTGAAGGCGCTTTGTAAGCAATACGGGGTGCCATTCATCATCAATGATGATGTGGATTTGGCGATTGCCGTGGATGCTGATGGTGTTCACGTGGGGCAAGATGATGAAGCGGCAGCGAATGCGCGTGCGCGTTTAGGCGCGGATAAGATTGTTGGTGTAACTGCGAAAACGCTGGAACAGGCTCAAAAGGCAGTTTCAGATGGCGCAGACTACCTCGGTGTGGGCGCTCTCTTCCATAGTCAAAGTAAGGATTCTAGTATCACCAGCCGAGATACATTAAAAACTATTTGTACGGCTGTGGATATTCCGGTTGTTGGTATTGGTGGTGTTGATGAAAACAACGCTGCAATTTTAGCCGGAACCGGTATTAGTGGGATTGCTGTCATCAATGCATTGTATATGTATGGCAATCCAAGTCTCGCAACCAAGCGTTTGGCGTCTAAGATTGATATCATTGTCAATGGCGATCAGCATATTGACGGGATTTTGGCAGACGTTGATGGGACTTTAACGGATACGCTGGCATTTTACCAAGATTTAGTGCCTGGGTATTTAAGAGCACATGGTTATCGTCCTGGTGGCGATTTACCGGTTATTTTGTCCGAAAAGACAATGCCGGAAAGTGTGGGGTATGTAAAGCATAACTATTCCGGAACCTTTGGCGTTGGTCAAGTGGTTGATGAATTAGAAGCGGAATTGGAATGGTATTATCATACCGAAGGTCAAGCAAAGCCAGGCGTAAAGGAATTTTTGGCATTGGCGAAAACTCGCGGTATTAAGGTGCTTGCAACAAGTATTCATGACGCGGAGGTTTGCCGTACGCTGTTTGAACACGCCGGTATCGAGCATGATATTGACGGTATTGTAAGTGGTTGGGATAAGCGTCTACCGGGCGGGGATTCCAAGCTCTTTGCAATGGGCGTGGAACGACTTGACGGGTCTAATCTTTGGGCGTTTAATGACGGCATTGAAGGGGTATTTGGCGCAAAAGGTGCTGGCTTGAAGATTGCTGCTATTTATGATGAAAACCACTCTGAAAAGGAATGGAATCATATTATTAAAAACGCAGACGTGGCCTTTATGAATTGGCAAGAAGCTGTTGATTGGTTAAAGTGATTGCAAGTGGTTTATGAAACGTTTTTTGTGTTGCAAAGAACGGCTGATAAAAAATATAAATAAAACTTATCCAATGTGTAGACAGTTTTAATTTGATATGATATACTGTAACCATAAGATAAGCGGTAAGTAATATGCGAATATGCAGTATTAGTATCTAGCAGAAAAATAAAAATTTGAGGAGGAACTCAAAATGGCTGTATTAGTAAAAGACGTAATGATTAAAGACATCGTGACCTTAAGCGATGAAGCAACTATCGGTGATGCTGTAGAAATTTTTGCTAATAAAAAAGTAGGTTGTCTTCCTTTGGTTGATGAAAAAGGTATTTTAACCGCATTTTTATCTGACGGCGATATCGTAGACTATGTAGTACGTAACGTACGTCGTCGTAACAATCAATACAACAATATTAGAGCTTGGTATCAAGTTGACTGCTTTGGTTCTTACCTGAAAAAATGCGTAAATGACAAGGCATATGCTGCTGCTACTCATCATGTTATCACTGTAGAAGCTACTGATACTGTTAGACAGGTATCTCAACTTATTCAAAAGAAACATTTAAAGCATGTTCCAGTTGTTGATGATGGTAAGTTGGTTGGTATGATTACCCGTAACGACATCATCAATGGTTTGTTCAAAGACTATCTCGCTGATCCAGACGCAGTATGCGTTGAAGGGTTTAGTGGTCTTTAATCAATAATTTCTGGAATCTGAGCTACCCCTTCCGCTCGGAAGGGGTTGTTTTTAATCATTGTTAATTTAAAAAAATATATAGACTCGAAAATTTCTGGAGGGGATTATAATGAGTGAATTAAGTTTAGACAAAGTATCCATTGCAGATGTTATGATCAAAGATGTAAAGTATTTGAAGAACACTGCGACCCTTGGTGAAGCTGTAAAGGCATTTACCGAATATCGTGTAGGCGGTTTCCCTATCGTTGATGAAAACAAGAAGGTTGTTGCTTTCTTGTCTGACGGGGACATCATTCACTACATTCTTTACAGAGCAGGTGCACAAGGGATTATCTTTTTTAAGCACTGGTCCGATATGGACGTTGAAGCTTTGGAAAAGGCTGCAAATGCTGTATCCGATGAATCTGTAATGAATTGCGCAACTCGCAATGTTCGTGCTGCAGAATACGATGATAACTTACGTGAAGTAGCGCAATTTATGGATCGCAAGAAACTCAAAAATATGCCTGTTGTTAAAGATGGCGAATTAGTGGGTGTTATTAGCCGTAATACTTTGATTAAGAACTTCTTTATGAAATATGCGCAAAAGGGCGTAGAAGCATAATCGAATGTATTAGTGAATGCTAAAGTACATGTATAAGATTTGATAATGTTCCTTGAAGAGACTGTGTTTTTGAAACATAACTCTTCAAGGAGCATTTTTTTGTTTAATCAAATGGAATCTATAAATACGATATTAAGCCGCTTTTTGTCTAAAAATTATGTGTTTGTTGACCTATAAATAGAAATTTGAGCTAACATTAGGAATGTTCGCGCTATTAGTGCGTAAAGCGGGGACAATAATCCTGTTGACAAAAACAAACCTGTCTGGCATGATAAGGCCATAGCAAAAAACCAATCTCAAGAATCTCTTCTCAAAGATAATTCGTTTAGTAATGGATTTTTTTGGAGGATAAAAGTAATCATCATTCATGTGATAGAGTTAAAAGGGAAGCGGGGTTTTGCAAAAAACAGGAAAAGGGGGATTTCCCAATGGAAACATTTATGAGTATTAATAGTGCCATTAACGGCTTTTTGTGGGGGCCGGTCATGCTGATCATCCTTGCAGGTACAGGTTTGTATCTGAGTATACGAGGTGGCTTTGTTCAGTTTAGACACTTTGGTTTTGTGTTGAAGCGTACCATTGGCGGTTTGTTCAAAGGTACTCAGCGCGATGCTGAAGGCCATAACATCAGTCCTTTCCAGGCGGTATCTACTGCACTGGCGTCCACAGTAGGAACTGGGAACATTGTGGGGGTTGCAACCGCAATCACTATCGGGGGCCCAGGGGCTGTATTTTGGATGTGGTTGTCTGCATTGCTCGGTATGATGACCAAATACTCCGAAATTGTATTGGCTGTAAAGTATCGTGAAACCAATGAAGACGGGATGTACGTTGGGGGTCCGATGTACTATATCAAAAATGGTGTCGGTGCAAAATATAAAACCCTTGGTACAGTTGTAGCGGCTATATTCGCAATTTTTGCAGCACTTGCTTGTTTCGGGATTGGGAATATGACCCAAGGGAACTCTATTGCAGGTTCTATGAATACCACTTTTGGGATTGACCCAAAAATCACCGGTATTGTGCTTGCTATTCTCGTAGCTATTGTTATTCTTGGTGGGATTAACTCTATCGCAAAAGTCACTGAAATGTGTGTGCCAATCATGGCATTGTTCTACTTAATCTTTGCGCTTGTTATTCTCTTCCTTAACAGAGAATTCATTCCTCAAGCCATTCAAGGCATCTTTGTAGGTGCTTTCAATCCTGAAGCTGTTCTCGGCGGTGGCGCCGGTGTTGGGATTATGGTTGCGATTCAAATGGGGATTGCACGTGGGGTATTCTCCAACGAAGCAGGTCTCGGTTCTGCGCCAATTGCTCACGCAGCTTCTTCTACCAATGAACCTGTTGAACAAGGTTTGTGGGGGATTTTCGAAGTATTCGTTGATACCATTCTCGTTTGCTCCATGACTGCTTTTGTTATCTTGACTGCGCAAGATCCAGCAACCGGCGAACTACTTTGGAAGACCGGTGAATATGATGGCGCAGCATTGACTGCAAAGGCCTTTGAATTTGCACTTCCTGGGAACTGGGGCTCTATGTTCTTGACGATTGCACTTTTACTTTTCGCATTCTCTACTATGGTTGGTTGGTCTTACTATGGTGAAAAAGCTTGGGAATATCTCTTCCGTAAGAATGAAAAAACCAGAAGAACCGTTATCCTTATCTATCGTATTTGTTTCATCATTGCTGTATACATCGGTGCTGTTGGCGGCTTGGAATTCGTTTGGTCTGTTGCCGATACCTTGAACGCAGCGATGGCCTTACCGAACTTAGTGGGTATTCTCTTATTGTCTGGTGTTGTTATTAAAGAAACCAAGCGTTACTTCAGTAAGAACAAAACTAAGGTAAAATACGAATAAGAGTATATCGTGACAGGGCAATTAGCGCCTTCGGTGAAACACCGAAGGCGCTTTTTTGTGCGTGAAGGCTTTTGGTAAATGTCCTGAAGCTGTAAAATAGAGCGCTACACAGTGATACAGGCTGAGGGGCTGTGTGTGGCTTAGGTGATAACGGGGCGCGCGACGATAGAAGGCGGATGATCGTCTATGATTGTATTGCTTGCATGACAGTAGATTTGAATGTGGGTGGTATGGCATGTTTAGGAGAGGGACGCACTTCATTTAATGAAGGAAATTGTAAAATAGGAGCACTTCTGATCGAAGTCGCTGGCATTTAATGCCGGTGAGGTTGCAATGAGAAGCGATAAGTAAGCACGGAATATATGTTGAATTGATTGTATAATGACTATGATACAAAACATAAGAATCGCTTATTATGGATAAAAGTGGTTACCCAGTGAGAATTATCTGATAGTTTGAAAAATAGAGAATGTCCATAAACCGCTTAACAAAGGGAAAGTTATGGATTGTGGACAGTAGAGAAAAAAATCACAAAAACACAAAAAGATAATATATGCACAAAAGTCTCTCTTTGGTGGTCAGATTGTATATTAAACAGTCTTGACTTTGAATCATTGTTTTGGCATTATAGTGTCATAAAAGCGTGTCTGAATTTTCGTTTAATAGGCGACAATTTAAAATGCTTCTATAAATAAGAGCACTTTGAATTGAAAACGAAAGAAGAGGCTCGCGTTTATGGCGATGGATGTTTTGTGAAGGCTGGGGGGCTCGAACAAAACAGCAATATTGTCCAAAAATTGTCGAGAGTGACCAAAAAATCAGGAGGAGTTTTGTATGGAATTATTCATGTCCATGAATGCTGCGCTCAACAGCTTCGTATGGGGCCCAGTTATGCTGGTTCTCATGGTTGGGACTGGGGCATACCTCAGTTTCCGCGCAGGGTTCATCCAATGTCGTTATTTAGGTTATGTATTGAATCGTACCGTCGGGGGTGCGCTTCGTGGTGAACAAAAGGCTGTAGACGGTTCTAACATCAGTCCGTTCCAGGCAATGACCACCGCGCTTGCTTCTACCATCGGTACAGGGAATGTCGTAGGGGTTGCAACCGCAATCGGCGTTGGTGGCCCTGGTGCGATTTTCTGGATGTGGATGTCTGCTGTCTTTGGCATGATGACCAAGTATTCCGAAATCGTATTAGCTGTAAAATATCGTGAAACCAATGAATATGGGATGTACACTGGGGGGCCAATGTACTATCTCAAAAACGGTGTTGGTAAAAAGCATAAAGGTTTAGGGACTTTCTTAGGGACCTGTTTCTGTATCTTTGCAGCAGTTGCTTGTATCGGTACTGGGAACTTGGTTCAAGGGAACTCCATTGCAACATCTATGTATGATACTTTTGGCGTAAGTACCAAAGTTGTTGGTGTTGTGCTTGCAATCATTGTTGGTTTGGTTATCATCGGTGGGATTAGCAGTATCGCAAAGGTTACTGAAAAAGTTGTTCCTGCCATGGCTATTTTCTTCATTGTATTCAGTATTATTATCCTTGTGCTTCAATTCCAAGAAATTCCACATGCTTTCTATAGTATCTTTGTAGGCGCATTCAATCCAGAAGCTGTTCTCGGTGGCGGTTGTGGGATTGCAATCATGACCGTTATTCAAATGGGTATTGCGCGTGGGGTATTCTCTAACGAAGCAGGTCTCGGTTCCGCACCAATGGCTCACGCAGCGACTTCTGCTAAGGACCCTGTAGAACAAGGGATTTGGGGTATCTTTGAAGTATTCATCGTTACTTTTATCATTTGCACTATGACCGCTTTGGTTATTTTGACCACTAAGGATCCATCCGGTGCATATGTTTATCAAACTGGTGAATATGCAGGGGCTGTATTGTCCTTGAAGGCATTCGAATTTGCACTTCCTGGCAAGATTGGTTCTATCGGTTTGACTATCGCACTGGTTCTCTTCGCTATGTCCACTATGCTCGGCTGGTGCTACTACGGTGAAAAGTGCTGGGAATTCCTTTTCCGTAATAATGCAAAGGCTCGTCACATTGCAATCGTTGTTTATCGTGTTTGCTATGTTATCCTTGTATTCTTTGGTTGCGTTTGGAGCTTGGAAGTTGTATGGGGCGTTGCAGACTCCTTCAACGGTTTGATGGCAATTCCTAACTTGCTCGGGGTATTGCTCTTGTCTAGCGTAGTTCTTAAGGAAACCAAGCGTTACTTTACTCAAGTAGATAGTGACAAGATGAACAAGGTTAAGCGCGACGACACTCCGGAAGATCCAATTCCGGTTGAAGTTCGCGACTAATGAAACTTAAAAACTAAAAAATCTTTGCTACTATAGGGGGATACTTTTCTATCAATAGAATTGGTAGAAAGGGTATCCCTCTTTTTTATTTCATGGTAGAGTTGTCGTAAAAGGAGGACACATTTAAATGGAAAAGAAAACACCACTTTATGATGTACACGTTGAAGCAGGCGGCAAAATGGTTCCGTTTGGTGGATTTAGCATGCCGGTTCAATACAAAGCAGGCGTTATTGCTGAACATATGGCTGTTCGCGAACAAGCAGGGCTTTTCGATGTGAGCCACATGGGCGAAATTTTGTTGCAAGGGCCGGATGCATTGGCAAACTTGAACAAGATTTTCACCAATAGCTTTGACACCATGGTGGATGGTCAAGCACGCTACACTGCACTTTGCAATGACAACGGTGGCTGCATTGATGACTTGATTGTTTATAAAAAAGGCGAAAACGATTATTTCCTCGTTGTGAATGCATCTAATACTGACAAAGATTTCCAATGGATGAAAGACCATGAATTTGGTGATGCGACCTTTACCAATGTGAGCGATGAATGGGGACAATTGGCACTTCAAGGGCCAAAGGCCATGGATATTTTGCGTAAGCTCACTGTAGAAGAAGACATTCCTGCAAAATACTATCATGCGGTATTTGGCGGTGTGGTTGCCGGGATTCCTTGTGTGGTATCTAAGACCGGCTACACCGGTGAAGACGGCGTAGAACTTTATGTGGCTGCAGACAAAGTGGTTGAACTCTGGCAAAAGATTATGGAAGCTGGCGCTGAAGACGGTTTGCTTCCATGTGGTTTGGGCGCACGCGATACCCTTCGTATGGAAGCTGGGATGCCACTTTACGGTCATGAAATGGATGAAACCGTGTCTCCTCTCGAAACCGGTTTGGGCTTTGCCGTTAAGATGAACAAGGATGATTTCATCGGCAAGGCCGCATTAGAAGCACCTGCTGCTCGTGAACGCGTTGGCCTCAAGGTAACCGGTCGCGGGATCATTCGTGAAGCACAAGAAGTATTTGTTGGCGAAGAAAAAGTTGGGATGACCACTTCCGGTACCCACTGCCCATTCTTGGGTCATCCTGTGGCAATGGCTTTGGTTGAAAAGGGCCGTTTGCAAGTGGGGGACAGTGTAGAAGTTGTTGTTCGCGGCCGTCGTGTGGCTGCTGAAGTTGTTGGCTTGCCTTTCTATAAACGTGCAAAGTAAGCGTTTTTAGAAGGTTGGTTTATATAGAATAAATAATAGGGATTAGAACAAGAAAGGACGTTTAAAATGGAATTTAGAGAAGGTTTATTGTACAGCGAAGATCATGAATGGGTATTAGTAGAAGGCGATGTGGCACTTGTTGGGATTACCGACTATGCACAAAACGAATTGGGCGACCTCGTATTTGTGAACCTTCCTGAAGAAGGCGATGAAATGGTAGCCGGTGAAGCGTTTGCTGACGTTGAATCCGTAAAGGCTGTTAGCGATGTGTTAAGCCCAGTAGACGGTACCGTTGCTGAAATCAACGAAGAATTGCTTGATTCCCCAGAAAAGATCAACGAAGGCGCTTTCGATGCTTGGTTTGTAAAAGTAAGCGGCTTTAGCGGTGAAGGCGAGCTCATGGACGCTGCTGCATACAAGGCTTATGTAGAAGGTCTTGAATAATTCATTATAACTTCATCTCATATTGCAAAAAATCGCAGAGGAAGGTGATATTACTATGGGCAGCTATGTGCCAAATACTAATGACGAACGTCTTGAAATGCTTCATGCTTGTGGCTATGAATCCTTTGAAGATATGTTCAAAATTATTCCGGATGAGTTGAAGCTCAAGGATGCCTTGAAGCTCCCAGCCGGTAAGAGCGAGCTTGAAACTCGCCGTTTTGTTTCCGCAATGGCAGATAAAAACAAGGTGTTCCCTCATATCTTCAGAGGGGCAGGTGCCTACAATCACTATGTGCCATCAATGGTAAAAAATGTGCTCTCTAAGGAAAACTTACAGACTGCGTATACCCCTTATCAAGCTGAAATCAGCCAAGGGATTTTGCAATCCATTTTTGAATATCAAACCCTCATTTGTGAACTCACCGGCATGGATGTGAGCAACGCATCTGTGTACGATGGCGCAAGTGCGGCTGCCGAAGCGCTCTCTATGTGCTATGGCAGAAAACAAAAGAAGGCTGTAGTCAGTGGTGCGGCAAACCCTTATGTGCTTGAAACCATTAAAACCTACACCTTTGGGAACAACATGGAAGTGGTCATCATTCCACCAAAGGATGGCATGACCGATATGGATGCTTTAAAAGCAGCGCTTGACGATAATACCGCCAGTGTATACATTCAACAACCAAACTTCTTTGGGAATATCGAAGATGCTGAAGCCATTGGCGAAGCTGCACATGCAGCCGGTGCAAAATTCATCATGGGTGTGAACCCAATGACCCTCGGTGTGCTCAAAACCCCTCGTGAATACGGGGCAGACATCGCTGTCGGTGAAGGGCAACCACTCGGTTTGCCACTCGGCTTCGGTGGTCCATACCTTGGTTTCATGGCATCCACCCAAAAGATGATGCGTCAGCTTCCTGGGCGTATCGTTGGTCAAACCGCTGATGACAACGGCACCGTGGGTTATGTACTCACCTTGCAAGCGCGCGAACAACACATTCGCCGTGAAAAGGCATCTAGTAACATCTGCTCCAATCAAGCCTTGTGTGCATTGGCAGTAGGGGTTTACCTCTCCACCATGGGTCCTGAAGGCTTAAAGAATGTGGCCAGTCAATCCCTCTCCAAGGCGCATTACTTGGCAGATGGCCTGGCAGGCGCAGGCTTGACCATCGAAAACAAGGGCGCGTTCTTCAACGAATTTGTGACTGTGAGTGATATCGAGTCCGCTCAATTGCTCGCTGCCCTTGAAGCGGAAGATATTCTCGGTGGCTATCCATTGGACGACCATCGTATCCTCTGGTGCTGCACCGAAATGAATACCAAAGAAGAAATGGATGCAGTGATTCGCATCGTTAAGGAGGTGGGCTGAGATGTTAATTTTTGAAAAGAGCAAAGCAGGGCGCGGCATCGACGTATTACCGGCTTGTGACGTTCCGACCGTTGAAGTAGACGCAAAGGACGCACGTCAAAGTGCACTTCGTTTACCAGAAGTGAGTGAAGTGGATCTCACCCGCCACTATACCGAACTCGCAAAGAAATGCCACGGTGTGAATGATGGTTTCTATCCATTGGGTAGCTGCACCATGAAATACAACCCACGCATTAACGAAGAAATGGCCAACCTTGAAGGCTTCGCCGCAGTGCATCCATTACAACCGGAACACACCGTGCAAGGCTCCTTGGAAGTCATTCAAACCTTGGAAAAATACCTCTGTGAAATCACTGGGATGGACCGTTTGACCCTTCAACCGGCAGCCGGTGCACACGGTGAATTCACCGGTCTTTTGTTGATGAAGGCGTATCATCATGCGCGTGGCGATCAAAAACGTACCAAAATTATCGTGCCGGACTCTGCACATGGTACCAACCCAGCCAGTGCGTCCATGTGCGGCTTTAAAATTGTGAACGTAGAATCCGGTCCGGACGGTTGCGTTGACTTAGAAAAATTGGCCGCTGTTTGCGACGATGAAGTGGCAGGGCTTATGCTCACCAACCCTAACACCGTTGGTCTTTTTGACAAGAACATCACTGCCATCACCAATATGGTGCATGAATGTGGCGGTCTTTGCTACTATGACGGCGCTAACTTAAACGCTGTTATGGGGCAAGCACGTCCTGGGGATATGGGCTTTGACGTGGTTCACTTGAACCTCCACAAAACCTTCTCCACCCCTCACGGCGGTGGCGGCCCTGGTTCCGGTCCTGTTGGTTGCAAAGCCATCTTGGCTGAATACTTGCCAAACATCCTTGTTGATGGGGAAGCAGGCAACCTTCATATGGTAAAACCTGAACACAGCGTTGGTGAACTCAAGAGCTTCTACGGCAACTTCTTGGTTGACGTTCGTGCGCTTGCTTACATTGCTACTCTCGGTGCTGAAGGCATCAAGGAAGCCAGTGCCAACGCAGTGCTTAATGCCAACTATATGCGTGTGGCATTGAAAGACCTTTACAACATGGCCTATGACGAAACCTGTATGCACGAGTTTGTCATGGATTTGTCTGCGCTTAAGAAGGAAACCGGCGTAAGCGCATTGGACATTGCGAAAGGGCTTTTGGATAACCACATCCACCCACCAACAATGTACTTCCCTCTCATCGTTCATGAAGCGCTTATGGTTGAACCAACCGAAACGGAATCCCGTGAAACCTTGGATCACGCCATTGCTGTATTCCGTGAACTGTATGAGTTGGCACAAAGCAATGCCGATGCCTTGCATGCGGCACCGGTGACCACCCCAATCGGTCGTCTGGACGAAGTTGGGGCAGCACGTCATCCGGTATTGAAATACGATTTTGAAAACTAAGGGTTTATAATTGCGAGGAAATGTGCAATGAGTAAGCGATTGACAGTGATTGAAGGTCACAGCACCAGTCCTTATGAAAATCTTGCCTTGGAAGAGTGGCTTTTGAACCATGTGGCTGCCGATGAGGTGATGCTGTATTTGTGGCAAAACCAACATACGGTGGTCATTGGCAAAAACCAAAATGCTTGGAAAGAATGCAATATTACCACCCTCGAAGCAGACGGCGGGCATCTCGCCCGCCGTCTTTCAGGTGGTGGGGCTGTTTACCACGATTTGGGCAACTTAAACTTTACCTTTATTGCCCAAAGCGCACACTACGATGTGTCAAAGCAGACGGATGTGATTCTGAACGCGTTGGCATCTCTCGGCATCGCTGCCGAAAAGAGTGGGCGCAACGATATTTTGGTAGACGGTCGCAAGGTATCGGGCAATGCATTTTATGAGCATAAGGGGCGCTGTTACCATCACGGGACATTGCTGTTAAACGTGGATATGAATCAAATGCCACGGTATTTGAATGTTCCAAAGGATAAGCTACAAAGTAAGGGCGTGGCATCGGTCAAGGCGCGCGTGACCAATTTGGTAGACGTCATGCCGACACTCGATGTGGAAACTCTCAAAAAAGCGCTGTGCGACGCGTTTGCGCGCGTCTATGAAGGGGAGCTTGGGCAAATGAGCGTGGCTTGTGTGCCCAAAGATGAATGGCAGGCGCTCGTTTCGCAATACGAAGAATGGGCGTGGAATTACGATAGAAAGTTCCGTTTTGACCGCGCACTGGGCAAGCGTTTTGCTTGGGGCCGTGTGGACCTGGAGGTACAGGTTGAAGGCGGCATCGTAAGCGATGCGCAGGTTTATTCAGACGCGTTGATTCCGGATTTGGTGGATCAGCTGGCGCCGGCGATTTTGGGAAAACGCTATAACAACGAGGCTCTTGCAAGCGCTGTTCAGAACCTTATCGTACAAGGGGACAATGAAGCATCGGCGCGTGAGGACCTTTGTATGTGGCTACTCACCGTGGAATGTTAGAACAAGCAGGGAGGAAATAAAAGTGGAAAACCATTTTGATTTAATTGTAATTGGTGCCGGTCCCGGCGGCTATGTGGC
>USCP01000027.1 GCA_900553245.1 uncultured Peptococcaceae bacterium | reverse complement strand
GGCCTTGCCAAAAGCGCCCGTAAGGACAATGTGGCGCATGCCTTTGCAGTGCCACCAAAGACGGTTGAAACGGTAAAAGGCAAAGACATTTTGCTGGTGGATGACGTCATAACGACCGGCAGCACCTTGCTTGCCTGTGCGCGAACGCTGCATCAAGCCGGCGCTGGGGAGATTTACAGTCTGACCTTGGCCGCCGGGATTCGATAATTGGGGGATTTATGCAGACAATATACAAAAGTTTATGCACGGTATTCATGTGATTATGCAAAAATCATGGGGCGAATTTGTATATTTGTCCGATTTTTTACGGAGTTTGTGGAAAATCATGTAAATAATCTCGAATTGGTATTGAAAAAATATACAGTGATTAGTATAATAGGTGCATTGATTAAATTATCATATTGAAGGAGAAGAGACGATATGAAAATGAAAAAATTAACAGCAATGTTGGCAACTGCTGCTATGGCAGTAACCCTTTTAGCCGGCTGCGGCGGTGGCAATGAGGCTCCTGCAGGCAGTGCGGCAGCAAGTGCAGGCGCTGAAAGTGGCAGCGACGTGGTTGTTGTAGGGACCAACCCAACTTTTGCACCATTTGAATACCAAGACGACGAAGGCAACATGGTAGGCTTTGACCTCGACCTTATGACTGCCATCGGCGAAGACCAAGGCTTTGACGTAGAATTCCAATCCATGGAATTTGACGCACTCATCGGTGCTTTGACCAGCGGTCAAATCGACGTTGCAGCTGCAGGGATGAGTATCGACCCTAAGCGTAACAACGTTATTTTCTCTGACCCATACATGGATGCTTCCCTCGGGATTATGGTTGCTGAAGACAGCGACATCAAGGGCGCGGATGATTTGAAGGGCAAGACCATTTCCGCTCAAATCGGTACCACCGGTGCTGACATGGTAAACGAAATGGAAGAAGCCGGCGATGCGAAAGCAAAGCTTCTCGATAACTACAACACCTGCATCCAAGACTTGACCACCGGCGGTTGTGATGCAATCATCATCGACATCCCTGTTGCTCAAGCATATTTGAAGGATCATCCGGAAGGCGTGGTTCTCGTTGGCGAACCATACGCTGCTGACTACTACGGCATCACTGTTGCTGATGACAACCAAGAATTGATGGATAAGATCAACGCAGGTCTTGCTAACATCATTGAAAACGGTAAGTTCGAAGAAATCTGCAAGAAGTACGAACTCGATGTGCCTGAATCCGTAAAGGACGGTAGCGCAAAGGAAGCTGTTGCAGAAATCATGAGCGCAAAAGCTGAATAATTAAAACCTTTAGGTTGGAATGAGATGCAGGGGAATCTGCATCTCATTCTTGCGTTTTATATAGGAAGGAGACAATTGAATGGAAGGGTTTTTTCCGGTATTTCTTGATGTATTGCCGAAACTGATTCCCGGTGCGGGAACCACTTTATTGTTAACTGTATGCGGGGTTGGCTTCGGGATTATCATCGGTTTGCTCATGGCACTCATGAAAATGGGCAAGAACCGCGTATTGCGTTTTATTGCCAATGTTTATATTGAAACCTTGCGTGGGACACCACTCTATGTACAAATTTTCTTGTGGCACTTTGGGGTTGCAAGCATCATCGGTGAATTGTTCTTTGGCGGGAAGTTTAGCTTCCCACTCTTAGTGACTGGGATTGTGGTACTCTCCTTAAACAGTGGGGCGTATGTAGCGGAAATCTTCCGTGCCGGTATTCAAGGGGTAGACAAGGGGCAACTCGAAGCAGCGCGTTCCCTTGGGATGAGCCACAAAGAAGCCATGCGCCACGTTATTTTGCCACAGGCCTTCAAACTCGTTATTCCACCACTCGGCAATGAATTTGTTATGCTCTTGAAGGATACCTCTCTCTTGGCAGCCATCGGTTTGTCCGAAATCATGAAGCGTGGTCAAATCTATACCTCCGTGCACTATGAGCCGTTCCCTACTTATGTGGCGGTTGCATTGGTATACCTCTGCTTGACCTTCACCTTCACCCGCATCATCAACTGGTATGAACGTCGTCTTGCGACGGATAAACGCTAATTGGGAGGGCTATTGAAATGATTGAAATCAAGGAATTAAAAAAATCTTTCGGTGATCTTGAAGTATTAAAGGGCATTACCGAAACCATTAAAGATGGTGAAATCGTTTCTATCATTGGGCCATCCGGCTCCGGTAAGAGTACCTTCTTGCGCTGCATCAACCTGTTGGAAGAACCGACCGGTGGTCATATTTACATTGACGGTGAAGAAATCACCGATCCAAAGCACGATATCAACAAAATGCGCGAAAACCTCGGGATGGTATTCCAACGCTTCAATCTCTTCCCTCATAAAACCGTGTTGGAAAACATCACCCTTGCACCAATCAATGTGAAGGGCGAAGCCAAGGAAAGCGCTGAAAAGACAGCCCGCGAACTGTTGCAACGTGTTGGCTTGTTGGACAAAGCCGATGTCTATCCAAACAGCCTTTCCGGCGGGCAACAGCAACGTGTGGCGATTGCGCGTGCATTGGCCATGCATCCGGATATCATGCTTTTTGACGAACCAACCTCTGCGTTGGACCCTGAAATGGTTGGTGAAGTATTGGCAGTTATTCGTCAGCTCACCGAAACCGGTATGACCATGGTGATTGTTACCCACGAAATGGGCTTTGCCCGTGAAGTGAGTGACCGCGTGTTCTTTATGGACCAAGGCTACATCATGGAACAAGGCACTCCGGAAGAAATCTTTGGCAACCCTAAGGAAGCGCGTACCAAAGACTTTTTGGCGAAGGTGCTCTAAACTTTAAATCTGTAGTCTAGACTTGTAGTCATGATAACGCCCTGTTTGCTATACTTTTGGTAAATCAATGCAAACAGGGTGTTTTCTATTTGCAAAATTGAATGGAAGGCTTAGCCGAGCGCTAAGCCATTTTTTTGTCATAGTATGGGTATTTTTATGGAAAGAGAGGCGTCTTCATGGATACAAGAAAAAACATTGAAAAACAAAAATTCCTTGGCATGAAGGGGATGGTGTTCTTTATTACCCTCACCAATATGTTCGTGCCATTGTCCACAGACCTTTATTTGCCGGCGCTACCAACCATGAGCCAGTATTTTAATGTGTCCGGCTCCTTGGTAAACCTCACCTTGGTGGGTTTCTTCTTCTTCTTTGCGGTTGGAACATTGCTATTCGGACCGCTGAGCGATAAATACGGTAGACGCATCATTTTGTTGGTTGGCAGTGGGCTTTATAGTCTTATGAGCTTGACCTGTGCCTTAGCACCGAATGTGTATGTGATGATCTTTGCGCGTGTCTTTCAAGGCATTGGTGCCGGTGCACTGATTGCCGTGTCCATGGCGCTTGTCAAGGATTGCTTTGTGGGGCGTCGCCGTGATTCCATCCTTGCGGTGGTACAATCCTTTGCTGGCGTGGCACCGATGATTGCACCGGTATTGGGGGCGTTTCTCTTGAAATTTACCGACTGGCGTGGGTCCTTCTTTGTTCTCACCGCAGCCGGCGCATCCGTATTTGTTCTTTCTCTTCTTTATCAAGAAACCTTGGAAAAAGAAGACCGTGTCAGTGAATCCACCATGGCAACCATCGGTAAGCTCGTGACCGTTGGGAAAAATCCGGGCTTTTTGGTGCCTTGCTTGATTTTCTCCCTCTATAATTTTGCCTTCATGGGCTATATCTCCATGTCTTCGTATATCTATGTGGATCAATTCGAGCTTTCCGAGCAATTATACAGCTATTTCTTTGCGGCCAATGCGTTCTTATCTCTCTTAGGGCCGATGGCGTACGTGAAGTTCTGTGCCAATGTGAATAAGGTGCGTTTGGCCTATACCTGTTTTGCCATCTATGCCGTGTGTGGGCTTTCCTTGATTTTCTTGGGCCAACTCACGCCGTTCTTGTTCTGGCTCTCCTTCGCACCGTTTAGCTTCTTGGGGTCCTTGACCAGACCATTTAGCTCCGGCCTTCTCCTTGACCAACAAAAGGGTGACACCGGCTCCGCTTCCTCTCTCATCAACGGCGTTGCCACCATCTTTGGGAGCCTTGGGATGATGGGGATTTCTCTTTGGAGCAACCACATCCTCGGCCTTGGGGAAATCATCTTCGCCAGCGGCACCTTGAGCCTCATCGGTTGGTTTATGCTCATGCGCTCCAAGGTGAAGGTTGTGGGCATTAAGGATTGAGTGTTGCCGAGTTATTAAAAAGTAATCCACAGTTGTGGAAGTATTACAGCATATTAAAAGCACCGTGCTTTTGAGCACGGTGCTTTTTTGCATGAATGCTGGGAAAATGATAGGGTGCATCAAACAAAAAAGAAACGTCTTGCATGAGATGTCATGCAGGACGTTTCTTTGTGTTTACGCTTGTTCAAGGTGAAGCATGAGGTAGGAGAGGAGGCAGAAGCCGGCGGTTTCTGTGCGAAGGATGCGTTTTCCCAAGGATACGCTTTGAAAGCCTGCGTCTTTGGCAAGCTGCCATTCTTCTTCACTGATGCCGCCTTCAGGACCGACGAGAATGGCAATTTTCTTTGCTTGTGGCAGCACCGGCAAGAGTGTGTCTAAGGTGCCGCGGCCGGTTTCGTCTTCGTAGCAGATGAGTTTGATGTCGGCGTCTTCGACAGCTGCTAAGGCATCGCGAAAGGCGGTGACACCACTGACTTCGGGAATGATGCCACGCTTGGCTTGGGTGGCGGCACTTTTTGAGATTTCATGTAGGCGTTCTGCCTTACGGTCGGTTTTTTTGTCGTCGACTTTGACATTGGTGCGCTTCATCATCACAGGCATGATTTGATGGGCGCCGAGCTCGACGGCTTTTTGGATGATGAGCTCGAGCTTATCACGTTTTGGTAGCCCTTGCAAAAGCACGAGCTGACAATCAAGCTCCCCTTGGGCGTCGCGACTTTCCAAACGGCGGGCGGTGATGGTGTTTTTGTCGACAGCGGTCACTTCGCAGAGGTGTTCTTGGCCGTGGCCGTCGGAGAGCACAAATTCTTCGCCTTCGTGGAGGCGAAGGACAAAGACATGCTGATACTCTTTGCGGTTGAGGATGATGGGTTGGTCGAGGTCTGCGAGGGGTTCATTAAGAAAAAACTGATGCATAAGGGCTCCTTTCGAAGGTTTTTTATTACTATAACACGGATATTGGGTGCGATACCATGGGCAATCAAAAGATTGTCATCAATAATAATGTTTTCATTCGACGACTAAAAAGGTAAAATAATAGACAATAAGCAGAAAATAAAAAGAAGGGTGAGGATCTATGGAACAAGAGAACCGAGAACGTCGTGCCGTCATTGATGTCTTGATTGCGGCAACGGCGTGGGGCTGTTTGGGGTTGTTTACGCGTTATTTGGCCGGCTTTGGCATGTCGCCATTGGCGGTGGCGTTTTTCAGAAGTTTGTCGGCGGCATTGATGCTGGCGGTCTATTTGGGGCTCAGGCAGCGCGACACCTTCCGTATTCGCTTGCGTGATTTATGGATGTTTGTGGGGACAGGCTTTGTGTCGATTGGGCTCTTTAATGTGTTTTATTTTGCCACCCAAAATTTTACGACCTTGAGTGTGGCTGCGGTGCTTCTCTATACGGCGCCGTTCTTTGTCATCTTGATGTCTAAGCTCTTCTTTAAGGAGCGTATTACCAAACAAAAGGTGATTGCGCTGATTTTGGCTTTTGTGGGTTGCTTGTTTGTCACCGGCGTGGTTGGTGGCGGCGTGCAGACCTTGGCACCGGTTGCAATCGCAACGGGGCTGGGAAGTGCCTTTTGCTATGCCCTTTACAGTATCTTTGGTCGTGTGGCGCTCAGTCATTACGAGCCAATGACGGTGACCTTCTATTCTCTCTTTGTATCAGCGGTTTCCTTGGGGCTCATCTTTGGTGCCACTGGTGCCGAGATGCCACCTATGCAATGGGAAATGGTAGCGGGCATTTGCGGCTTGGGCTTTTTTTCAACGGTGATTCCGTATATTTTCTATACCCGTGGGTTGCAGGTATTGGCACCAAGCAAGGCGAGTGTCCTAGCTTTTGCCGAACCAATGGTAGCAACCATCATGGGCATTGTTGTCTTGCATGAACCAATCACGGTGGCGGCGGTCATTGGGATTGGGCTGATTTTTGGCGGTATTGTCATTTTGAACCGCCGTGCGTAAACCCTATTATGTGAAAGGATTGTTATCATGAACGAACAAATCGAACCGGAAATTGTGAGCTATTTCGGCTCTGAGTATGAAAAAGTACCACGTTTTTATTATAAGGATGCAGATGGCAACGAGGTTGTGCATCCGGCCTTCAACGACCCTACCGAAGGTGAAATCGATGCCTTTTATGTGCGTCAACCGGTGATGTTGAGCTATTGCCGATTGCGTACAGCAGCGCGTCTTAAATACAACGAGGTCAACCCACGCTTGTTCCGTGATTTTGACTCGAGCATGCGTGAAATGACCCCAGACCAAGTGGATGCGTATACCCACTATATGGAAGGGGACTTTACCCGCTTGGCGTAATTTGACAAGAGTGATTCAATAGAAGGAGGAACTAGTATGGGACTTACAAAGCAAGTCGGTGGCATTCTTGGTGCAGGGATTGGTGCCCTCGGCGGGGTGTTTGCCGATACATGGAAGGATTACTTTGTTTGCGATGCTATGACAGCGGACCAGCTTGTTTGCAAGGGTGTACAAAACCAAGGCAAGCGCGGTGTCAATCGCAAGGGTAGCGATAACATCATCACCACCGGCTCTGTGATTGTCGTGGCAGAAGGCCAATGCATGTTGATTGTGGACCAAGGAAAAATCGTTGAATTTTGTGCAGAACCCGGCGAATTTGTTTACGATGCTTCTACTGAACCGAGTCTTTTTTGCGGCAACCTCAAAAAAGGAATTGTCGATAGCTTTAAATTGGTGGGCAAGCGTTTCACCTTTGGGGCGGAAACAGCCCATGACCAACGCATTTATTATGTGAATACCAAGGAAATTGTCGGCAACAAGTATGGCACTGCCAGCCCTGTGCCGTTCCGTGTGGTGGATACCAACATCGGTCTTGATATGGATATTGCCATCAAGTGCTTTGGGGAATACTCCTACAAAATCACCGACCCAATCCTGTTTTATGCCAATGTCGTGGGCAATGTCACGGATACCTATACCCGTGATAACATCGATGGTCAGCTCAAAACCGAGCTGCTCACCGCACTTCAGCCTGCCTTTGCGAAGATTAGCGCCATGGGGGTGCGTTACAGTGCGCTCCCGGCGCATACCACAGAAATTGCCGATGCCCTCAATGATGTTTTGAGTGAAAAATGGAGCCAGCTTCGCGGACTCTCCATTGTGAGCTTTGGGGTGAGCTCTGTGTCTGCTTCCGAAGAAGATGCCCAGATGATCAAGGAAATCCAACGCAATGCAGCCCTTCGCGATCCAAACATGGCTGCCGCGCACCTTGCCGGCGCGCAAGCCCAAGCCATGCAGGATGCCGCTAAGAATGAAGGCGGCATGGGTGCAATGGGTGCCTTTGTAGGCATGGGCATGGCGCAAAATGCAGGGGCCAATACCACCAATCTCTTTGGCATGGCTCAAGAACAGCAAGCAGCACAAGCTGCGGCCCAGGCGGCGCAAGCTCAAAACGGATGGACCTGCCCAAGCTGTGGCACCGCAGGTAACAACGGCAAGTTCTGTGTGAATTGCGGTAAGCCAAATCCTGCCAATGCCGCTCAAAGTGGCTGGACTTGTCCAAACTGTGGCACAAGCGGTAATACCGGCAATTTCTGTGCCGAATGTGGCACCAAAAAACCGGCGCCGCGTCGTTATGCCTGCTCTAACTGTGGCTGGGTGCCACAGGATTCGACCCAACCGCCGAAATTCTGCCCGGAATGCGGGGACCCTTTTAACGACGATGATTTACAATAATAGCTACATGACCATTTTCATGTAGAGAAAGGGGTGTCTTATGTCCGAGAATGTATTAAGTATTAAATGCCCTAACTGTGGTGCGCCGCTCACCTTTTCGCCTCATGACGGCGAAGTGGTCTGTCAGTATTGCGATAGCACCTTCAAAGCGGATGTACTCGAAAAGCTCTTTAAAGACAGTCTTGAAGAGGAACAAGGGGTTGATTGGGGCGATGTAACCCCAGGCAGTGCATGGGATGAGGACGAAGAAAACGCTTTTCAGGTGTACAGCTGTCCCAGCTGTGGCGCAGAAATTATCTGCGATGAGAACACCGTTGCCACGACCTGTGTCTACTGCGGCAATCCGACGGTTTTAAACGGTCGCTTACAGGGCACATTGAAGCCGGACTACATCATTCCATTTCGTAAGACCAAGGAAGATGCCATTGCTGCGTTAAAGAATCTGTACAAGGGCAAGCGTTTGCTACCAAAGGTATTTAGCGAACAAAATCATATTGAGGAAATCAAGGGCATCTATGTCCCGTTTTGGCTTTTTGATTCCGGTGTGGATGCCAAATTTGTCTTTGATGCCACCCGCTCAAGCGTGGTGATGACCGACGATGCGGATATTACTACCATCAACCATTATCGCGTTGAGCGCGAAGGGACAATGCATTTTGATAAAATTCCGGTAGACGGTTCCACCAAGATGGAGGACCGTTATATGGATGCCATCGAGCCTTTCAATTATGAGGACTTGGTGCCCTTTAATCGCGGCTATTTGCCGGGGTATTTGGCAGAAAAATATGACGTGGATGCGCAAGCCAGTGAAGACCGAGTGAGCGAGCGTATTTTTAACAGTGCTCGCATGGCAACGGAACGCACCTTGGCCTACGACCAGTACTTTGTGACCCATCAAAGTCTGAATTTGTTTGACCATAGTGCCAAATATGCCCTTTTGCCGGTCTGGATGCTCACCACCCGTTGGAAAGGGGAAACCTATATGTTTGCCATGAATGGGCAAACCGGACGCATGATCGGGGACCTTCCTGTTTCAAAGGGGCGCGCCGCCGCTTGGTTTGGCGGTATTACCGGTGTCTGCTTTGCGATTTTCGCCGCCTTGGCGATGCTGGTTTAGAAAGGGGGCTTTGCGATGAAGAAACATAAACGCCTTTCTGTCCTTCTTTTGGTCGTGCTTCTTGTGATGGTACAGGCTCTTCCGGCGTTTGCGCTGACAAGTACGCAGCTGGTCAATGACGATGCCGGATTGTTGAGCGTAGAAGACGTTCAGCAATTAGAGGCGCGCGCTGATGCTCTCCAAGCTGAATACGGGATGGCGGTTCGTATTGTCGTTGTACCATCGATGAACGGTACAACAGATGCTTATGAATACGCAAAAGCACTCTACAATCAATACTTTGCCGGTGCAGACGCAAACAGCAAGGGCATGATGATGCTCATGCTTTCCATGGAAGACCGTGATTATGCACTGATTGCCAATCGTGAGGGCAATAGCGTACTGACGGACTACGGCAATGAAAAGATGGTGGATTCCTTCCTGCCGTATTTTGGCGAAGATGACTGGATGGGTGGCTTCGAAGACTATCTGGATACTGCCGAAGACTATTGCTATCAATACTTTGTCGAAGGGGTGGCCTATGACTATGACCCATCCGCAGGCTGGTCGAAGGCGCTCTGGATTCTTGCCTTTGTAGGCTCTCCGCTGATTGCACTATTGGCGGTGACTGTGATGGTGAAGGGTATGAAGACCGCGAAAAAACAAACCCACGCCGAAATGTATATCGGTACCGATGAAGGCGATGCTTTCACGCTGCGCAGCCAAAGTGACGACTATCTGTACAGTCAAACCATTGTGACACCGCGGGTCAAGATGGACGACAACGATGGCTTTGGCGGGACAACAATCGACGCCGGCGGTTTTTCCGGCAGTAGCGGAAAATTCTAAATCAATCAGCAGTCCTTATACAAAGGGCTGCTTTTTTTCTTGTTTCGTGGGATGGTAAAATGATACACTTGAAACGGACTTTAAAAAGGGGGAGGCGATGACCATGAAGAATCGTGGGCCGTTGTTGGTATTGTTTTGCTATTTTTTGTTTGGGATTTTGCCGATTTACTGGAAAATCTTTGTTACCATGGACCCGTATTTTATTCTCACCAATCGCGTGGTATGGTCGTTGCTCTTTGCTGTGCTGATGCTTCTTTTGATGCACCAATGGGATCGTTTTCGTGCGGTCTTTCGTGATAAAAAGCTGGCTTGGACCCTGTGTGGCTGTGGGGCGCTTTTGGTGGTAAACTGGGGCACCTACATTGTTGCTGTTAATACCGGCCACGTCATCGAAGCGAGCTTGGCTTATTATTTAAACCCGATTATGAATGTGATTTTGGGCTGTGTGTGCTTCAAAGAGAAGCTCACCGGCTTACAAAAAATGAGTGTGGTGCTTGCCACGACGGGGGTGCTTTATGCGGTTATTAGCCATGGGACCATTCCTTGGTTGGCGCTTTTAATTGGTGGGAGCTTTGCTTGCTATGGGGCGCTTAAGAAAACCGTGCAAATTGACGGCTTGACATCCCTTTCCGTGGAATGTGCGTGGATGTTTGTGCCGGCGCTTCTTTTTGGCGGTTGGCTTGTGAGTCAGGGCCAGTTTGCACAGGCCGGTGAGGTTGTAACCACTTGGCAGTGGCTGCTCATTCCGACCACTGGGATTATTACTGCTGCGCCACTAATGATTTATAGCAAGGGTATTCAAACCACCGACTATACCTTGGCAGGGGTGCTCATGTACATCAATCCAACTCTGCAATTTCTGTGTGGGCTGTTCTTCTTCCATGAAGAATTTACGCAAATGTACGCCGTGATGTTTGCCTTTGTGTGGGCTGCTGTGGCACTGTTTTTGCTCAGTGCCCTGCTGACCCATCGCAAACAAGCCAAAGCGAAACAATAAAAGAACGCCGTGTTCTCTCCTTGGGAGGGAACACGGCGTTGTTGTTTATGTAAGGGGTGCGATGAGATTGGCTTCTTCGCGGGTCAACATGTCGTTATCAATCATCGCACGCAGCACCTGTTGTTGGCGCTCGCGCGCCAAAGTGAGGTTCACCGTTGGTGCATGCAGACTCGGTGCATTTGGCACACCGGCTAGGAGGGTGGCTTGGTCATCGCTGAGATAAGCAGGAATGACACCGAAGTAGCCCATGCTGGCGTCGTAAATATTGTAATAGCCGTCGCCGTAGTAGATACAGTTGATATAGGCGGCGAGAATTTGATCCTTGCTATATTCCTTTTCAATGGCACGGGCAACAAAGAGCTCTGCCAGCTTACGGGTGAAGGAGGGCGAATTATCAAAGTAGAGATTTTTAGCAAGCTGTTGGGTGATGGTGCTACCGCCTTCGCGAACCTCATCGGCCAAGGCGTTGTGCAAGAGCGCGCGTGCCGTGGCAATCACATCAAAACCACCATGGTCGTAGAAACGGTGGTCTTCGATGGCGATGACTGCGTTTTTATAAATGACGGGAATATTTTCTAAAGGGGTATAGTTGGCTTGTGCCTGCACCTCGCCGATGGCCTGGGTCACAGGGCGGTCGGCGGTGGCGTTTTTGTAGCCCACATAGCCAATCACACCGCAAATGGTGGTGGCGGTTACAGCGACAAACAATACTAGAATAATGACTAAACGGCACAGCGCCGATATCAATCGTTTCATAGGGTGGCCCTCCTTTTAAATGGGTCTCTCCTTCATATTATATCGCCGAGGACAAGTGGAAAGAAGGCATCATTCATCAAGAAAAAATAAATTTTTATTATCCCTGTTAGGTTCTCCTAGGGTTTGTAGCGCCCCTATGCTATAATGGGGAAGATAAGGAGGGTTGTTGCATGAGTGATAAAAAGAAAAAGTCCATCTTTGGAAGCGTCAAGAAGGCTTTGTCCAGCTTGAAATTATCGCATTTCATTTTGTTGGTCTTGCTCCTTTTAATGGTTGTTGGTGCAAGTACGGTGGGGACTGTTATTCTCGCTGCCACCAGCGACATGCCATCATTGAAAAACAATGATATCACAGATTTTGATGTAACGAGCTATATTGTTGACAAGGACGGCACATTTGTAGAAAAAATGTTGCCAAACACAAACTACGTATCCGTAGAGTACAACGAAATCTCTGACAATATGTTGAACGCGGTGACCTCTATCGAAGACAGACGTTTCTTCGATCACCACGGGGTCGACCCAATCCGTATTGTTGGGGCAATGGCTGCGAACCTGCGTGCAGGCGAAACTGTACAAGGGGGGAGTACCATCACCCAACAGGTGGCCGGGCTTGCAATGCTTGACCGTAACGAAAAAACTTATAAGCGTAAAATCCAGGAAGCCATTCTTGCACTTCGTATCGAAGGGCAATACAGCAAGGATGAAATTTTGACCGCTTACCTCAACCGTTGCTATTTTGGGATTGGTTTGAGCGGGAAAGCATGCTATGGGATTGAAGCGGCTGCCAACGATATTTTAGGTAAGCACGCCAGTGACCTGACCGTGGCGGATGCGGCCCTTTTGGCTGGGATTATTCAAAATCCGGGCTATTGGTCTCCGGTTATTGACGAAGACAACGCTTATCCCCGCCGTGAACAAGTGCTTAATGCCATGGTTGCAAACGGTGTCATCAGCGAGGATGAATTCAAAGAATACAACGAAACACCAATTGAAACTGCGACAATTACCGAAGTGGATGAAAATGTCAACCAAAGCTGCAACAGAAGCTACGTTGACTATGTCGTTGAAGAGGCGATGCAAGCCCTTGATTTGGAAGACCCAAATCAGCTCTACTCCGGTGGCTATATCATTGAAACCGGCTTGAATCAGGATTTGCAATCCTACATGTATGATTACTTTAACAGCGACTACAACTTCCCTGGCGGGGCCAGCGGTGAAATGCTGCAAGGGGCCATGGTTGTATTGAACAACGAAGACGGCTCTATTGCCGGGATGATTGGTGAACGTCATCCGGAAGAAGACCAGGCACGTACCTATAACCGTGCGACCCAAGCAACCCGTCAACCGGGTTCTACCTTCAAACCGATTTTTGTTTACGGTCCGGCTTTTGAAGAAGGCATGAGCCCAGGCACTGTCTTCCTCGATGCACCGTATAGCGTAGGTGGTCATACCATTAAGAATGCCGACTTGAGCTATCATGGTAATGTCACCATTCGTTATGCCTTGAATCAATCCTTGAATACCGTTGCAGCCCGTTGTGTAGAACAAATTGGGCCGGATAAGGGCTTTGATTTTGCCCAACGTTGTGGGATTACGACCCTTGAAGAAGGCGATGAAAACGGCGTAACAGACAAGACCATCTCTGCCGGTCTCGGCGGTTTGACCAATGGGGTGACCCCACTTGAAATGGCAGCGGCTTACGAAACCTTTGCCAACGGTGGGATTTACACAACCCCACATGCGATTACCAGAATCACCAATGAAGAAGGTGACATCATCTGGGAAGAAGAACCGGAAAGTCATCGTGCAATGGAAGAATCCACTGCATATTTGTTGACCAGCTGCTTGCAAAGCGTTGTTACCCAAGGGATTGGGGGCGCCGGTCAAATTTATGACGGTCGCGTGACCTGTGGTAAAACCGGGACCACCGATAACTCTAAGGACCTTTGGTTCTGTGGCTATACCCCACAATACACTGCCAGTGTATGGCTGGGCTATGACACACCAGCACCAATTTATTCCACCTCTGACTCTGCAGCGATGGTGTTTGCAAACATCATGAGCTATGCACATCAAGGCTTGGAATTTGAAGACTTTGAAGTGCCGGAAGGTTTGACAGAAGTGACCATTGCCCGTGGCAGTGGCCTCCTTGCAACCCAATCAACGCCGGATAGTCAACGCGAAAGCGAACTCTATGAAGAAGGCAATGAACCGACGATCTATGACGATCCGGATAAGAACCAAAACGGCAACACCGGTGGGACGACCGGCGGTAATACCGGCGGCAACACCGGTGGCGGTTCCCGCGGCGGCGGCACCTACCCAGGCACGGGTGGCGGCACCGGCGGCGGAGGCACCTA
>USCP01000026.1 GCA_900553245.1 uncultured Peptococcaceae bacterium | reverse complement strand
AGTATTTTTTACCGACCCCCAGTTGAACTGGGGGTTTATTTACGCTAAAGCTCCAACAAAAAAAGCAAGCACGATATTGTGCTTGCTTTTTCTATGTCATTCAAAGGTCTCAGTTCATGGTTACAAACTGAGCAGATACCCAAGCGGTTTGACCGCTTGGGGTTTGAACTTGGTAGAAGCCGTTGCTTTCTGCGATGATGGTGAGGGAATCGCCATTGTTCACAGTACCAACGATGTTACTGTCGGTGCTTGCGTCAGCACGGAGGTTTAAGCCTGCGCCACCGGTGGCAACAGTCCCGGTGCCAATGCCTTCAACGGTTTCTTGGCTGTCTTTGTCGCTGTCCTTATCAGAGGAAGCATCGGTCTTATCGGCAGATTGGCTATCATCCTTTGCAGTGTCTTGATCAGCTTTGTCTGCTTTGTTTTCTTCGTCTTGCTTTGCTTCCTTGGCTGCCTTTTCGGCATCCTTTTTTGCTTCGGCTTTCTTTGCCTTTTCTTCTTCAACAGAGGTCTTTTGTTCAGTCACAGACGCTTGGGTATCGGTGTCGGAGGAAGTGAAGAAGCCACCTACAAAGCCAATGGCCAAACCAAGCAGCGCCCCCAATACGATTGCCCCTAATACTGCGATGAGAATGTTTTTCTTGTTCATTGTTCTTGTCCGCTCCTTAACGAATTACTTTGTTTTTTTAGGTTTTTCAATCTTACCAATGATCCCCAGCTTGGTCGCGCCAATCAAAAGCAAGGTCAGCACCAAGACCACCACAATAAAACCACGTTCGCTGGTCATTTCATTCACCACAATGGCGCAGGCAGAGAGGCATGCGCTAATCAGATAAATGAGCAGTACCGCGTTGCGATGGCTCAAACCGCGCGCCATCAAACGATGGTGCAAGTGGGCCTTGTCCGCTTCAAAGATTGGCTTATTCGCAATCATACGACGCAAAATTGCAAACAAGGTATCAAATATCGGAATCCCCAACGCAAGGATAGGGATGAACACGGAAACGAAGGTCACGCCTTTTGCGGTCCCCATAATAGAGAGAATCGCCAAGGTGTATCCCAAAAACATAGAGCCCGTATCCCCCATAAAAATAGAGGCCGGATGAAAATTGTAAACAAGGAAGCCCACACAGGCCCCTACAAGAATAAAGCTAAAGATTGCCACATTATCCAGACCGTTGATCATGGCACAAATCGCCAAAGTCAAGGCACTGATGGCACTGACTCCGGCAGCCAAGCCGTCCAAGCCGTCAATGAGGTTGACGGCGTTAATAATCGCAACAATCCAAATCACAGTCACAGGCACGCTCAAAAGATTCAGCGTGGTCATTCCGGCTTCGCCAAACATGCTGGTGACAAATTCAATGCGTATCCCACCAAAGGTGGCAATACATGCCGCAATGATTTGCCCCAAGAGTTTGAGCTTGGCCGGCATATCGGTCACGTCATCAACAATCCCCACAAAGACCAGCATGGTTGCCCCGAGAAAAAAGCCGGTCATTGGTTGAGAGGATGGATAAAACGTGTACGCAACAATCCAAAAGGCCGCGTAAATCGCCAAGCCACCCATGCGTGGCATGATTTTCTGATGCACCTTACGGGCATTTGGTTTGTCTACCGCACCGATGCGCACAGCGAGGAGCTTCACAAGCGGTACCAAAAAAGTTGTTAATACAAAAGCTGAGACAATTACCAATAGCAATTCCTTAGCCACACAATCACTTCCATCGAAATAATACATTTTTAATGTTCTATAATATTGTAGTCAGCCTAAAGGCGAATTTCAAGCACTTATGCTTATTTGTTAGTTAGAATTTCCGCACAATGCGTCGCCGGGGTACGGCTAAGACGCTTTAAGGCATGCATGCGATGTTCCGCTTCGTGCAAATCGGTATGCAGGCAGGCATCGGCGGTTTCAATCAAGCGCGCTGCAGTCACCTCATCTAAGCCCACACAATGAGGATTATGAATCATCTTCATAAAGCTCGCCACTTTTGGGTCATAGCTGATTGCCATCACATCTTTATCGAGGGCAGCGCCGATAATGAGGGCATGCAACCGCATCCCCACCACCAAAGCAGCATTATCAAAGATGGAAAAGAGGGTTGGCGTATCATAGGCGTCTGCAATGACAAAGGCACCTCCACGCATGTGGGCACACACAGCCTTGGAAATGGTTTCGTCTTGGTCGTGATGCATTGCCAAAAGTCCCACGCTGTAGCCTTGTTCGACCAAGGCATCCCCCAAGGCGGCGAATTCATGCACATAGTTTGTATTGGCCCAGTCGCGTAGCGCAATCAGCGCCAACGGGCGCGCGCTGTCATAGCCCAGACCTTCCAAAATATGACGCCCCTTTTCACTATCCACCACATCGCCGTCAATCCCGAGCACAGGGTCCGGTGCCACCTGCACCGGATCCTTCACGCCGAGTTCACGCACCAGCTCATAGGACTCATCGTCACGCACATGAATGGCGCGCACATGATTAAAGGCCCATTTGACCAGAGTACGGTTGCGTTTGCTATTCAGTGGTCCAAGCCCTTGACCGTAAATCACCACCGGCTTGCGACGAAGCATCGCCATAAAGATGATGCCAAGGTAGTAAATCGGGCTGTTTTTGCTGGTCACGTCTTGAAGCAAGCTCCCCCCACCGCTTACAAGAAGATCGGCTTGGCCCAAGGCCTTCCAAATGTCCTTGATTTTCCATCGGTCGGCAGCTGCCACGCCATAGGTCTTGGTTGTCAAGGCAGGGTCGTTAGACAACACGGTAATGTCACAGCCCGGCACTTCATGGCGAAGTGCTTCAATGATGGCATAACACACTGCATCGTCACCGGCATTTTGAAAGCCGTAATATCCGCTCATCACAATTTTTGGATTCATAATCCTACTCCTCCTAGGCTTCACGCGCTGAGAGCTTGTCGCTGGCCCAGCGGAAAAGCTTGATGCCCAGTTTCACCAAAAGCACGGTGATGACTGCCACCACAATGCCCAAAATAAGCCCATTAACGCTACGTTGCAAACTGATTAACAGTGGGGTGTGGATATGGGCATACGTATTTACAAAAGAAATTTGACCAATCACCAACGGAATGGTGAGCACCCACAGCCATGGGCGCTTGTTGGCATACATGAGATACAAGATGGTGGCAGGATAGCCAATGAGAAATTCCTTGCTACGTGGGCGAACCCCCATCGTATCGTTGAGGAATTGGCGCATGGCTGATTCTGCCCGGAAATTTCCCCCCCCTTCGTTACCGGTACGGGTCACATAAATCAAGAGTGCCACCGCCACAATCCCAAAGACAATCGCCCATTTATAATCAAGGGCTTTGTTAAGGAGTTTTTTGCATAATTCAAGAGGCTTATTGGCACGCCAGATATAAATAATAAACGGTACCAGCACGATTGGAATCACGTGCGCCACCTTGATTCCGATAAAGGAGCTTAGCTTTAACATAAAGGCTTTATCGCTCAAGACACCCACCATAAGAACCGCGCCAATGGCACTAACTGCACAAAGTGCGAGCAAGGTCGCAATGGCCTTTGGCAAGGAAAGGTTTTTCTTTGGCGGTAAGAAGAGAATACAAGAAAGAATTGGGAATTCAATCACGCTTGCAAGGGCCATCATCTGCATAGCAAAGGTCTGATTAAAGAAGAACAGGCCAATCCACAGCAAAAGGGACAGGGCAAAGCCTGCAAGCCCCAAACGAGGGAGCCCCAGCTCCATCATCAAAAGCAAAAAGCCGGCACAAATCCCAAGGCCAATCAACAGACGCACCACCGTCGGTACTTGTAAGGATTCCATTTGCGCGGTATCCCCACCCACGGTAAAACCGTGGTCTTCCAAGGAGGTGGTGATGTGATTGAGGTATTGCAAATTGGTGTCTAAATAAGCCCCCGGCATATCGATTTCAAAGAAGCGCACCAAAAGGGAACGCATATTGCGTTCACGCGCAGCCAAATCCCAACGGTCTAAGGCTTGGTCGATGCCGTTTTGAAGGTCTAAATTGTTGTCGCCTTCAAACTTACTCATTTCTTCATTAGAAATGGTGTGCAAACGTACCACATCTTTATCAGCTAAAGTCGCCAGCTTATTAAAGCCCTTTTGTGGGCTAAACTCAATTTGACCGATTGGGGCAATGAGTTCACCATCGTCATTACTGAGCAATTGATAAAGGGGTTCGATATTTTTGGGATAACCCGGTACTTCTTTGTCATTAAACATGAGCATGGCAAGATTTGGCACATTTTTAATGTCATTTGCCAGCATTTTTAAAGACGCACCGGTTGGGTTCTTCCAGGAGCATACTTGTGCAATGATGCCAAAGTCTGCATCCGCTACGGTATTCATCCACGCCTTGTCAAAACCCACACCGATGGCGGTGATACTTTGTAAGGCCTTATCTTGACTGCCTGCAGTGGCTTCAAGGCTCGTTGGCACACTAACCACACCCAAGGTTCCCTGATCGTAAGCCACGGCGCCGGCAATTTTTGCAGGCACTTCGCGAAGCACCTGTTCACGCCATGCATCGTTGGTCACAACGATGTAGTAATTGGCAGGATTAACCACTAAATCCGCAGGCAACTCGTCTGCGATGCTCAAACGGCTCACTTCGGCGCCCTTGGCAATTTCGATGTGACCCGCAGTTTCAAGGCTTGCCAGGGTGGACTCCTTAAAGAGCACCTGACTCACACCGTTTTGTTTTAATAGGGCAAGCATCTACTCGTTCGTCAACCCATTGCCGTTTGCAAGGGCACGTACGTCAGATTCGTTGACGGAAAGATTCACCGTTTTATAATCTTGCTCCACTTGAATACGCTTAAAACCAACAAACAAGGAGCAACATACGGCGATCAATACAAGCACCGCCGCCACCCGCTTGATGATTCTATGATACTGCTGCAAATGAAACACCTCTCTTGAATAAATATTAACTGAATCACACCTAGTATACTCTATCCACGCCGTTTTTTATAGAGCTACCGCCAAAAACACGCCATTTTATCCAAAACCCCACATCTCTCATTGCAAGGGAATTCCTCAACTCTTACAGTCACTTTAATAATTTACTTCAAATAATATTATCAAACAGACCAATTATCTATGGAAACTCACCGTTAAATTTGCTAAAATATATTATACTCGATATGGTTTTATTTATTTCCCATGATTGGGATGGTACTACAACAAGGAGGTGGCTCTCTTGTCACTCAACATCACGACGGATTACGCCATTCGCATTATGATGTATCTGGCAAACTACTACGATCCGGATCCTCTCTTCGCGCCGGATGGCAGTTGCTCCGGGAAGGTTATCGCAGAAAAGATGAACATTCCCTACAATTACTTTTTGAAAATCGTTCCCCGTCTTAAAGACGCCGGCTATCTGATGTCCTACCAAGGCAAACGCGGTGGCTATGTGCTCACCACACCGCCGGAAAACATCAGCCTCTTTGACATCATTCATGTCATGGACGACGACTTTATTTTGAACGCCTGCACCGCACCGAACGGTTGCTGCGCACGCAACACCCCGGGCTACTGTGCGGTTCATTATGTACTCAGTGATGTACAGGATTCTATCGACAACACTTTAAAATCTGTAAATTTAGCGCAGCTCGCTACGGACAACGAGACCTTGCAAAAATAAAAAACACATTCTCTCTTGCCTACTTGTGCAAGAGAGAATGTGTTTTTCTTTTGTCTGAGTATAAGAGGCTGCGTGTGCAGTCTTATCAATCTTATTGACGCTTCCAGGTGGTACCGGCTTTGCCATCTTCTAAGATGACACCGATTTCGGCGAGGCCGTCACGAATACGGTCTGCGGTTTGGAAGTCTTTGTTGGCACGTGCGTCCTTGCGAATAGCGATGATGAGGTCCATGAGCTTGTCAGCCAAGTCATCGTCCGCACCAGCTTCAGCGCCGAGTTCAATCCCGAGAACGCCTGCCAAATCGGTGAGCACCTTTTGTGCCACTTCTAAGGTATTGGTATCAAAATGGTCCTTTTTGAGGTAGATGTTAATATCCTTGGCAAGTTCAAAAAGGGCAGCAATCGCAAGGGCAGTGTTGAAGTCATCGTTCATCGCTGCACGGAAATCGGCTTCTGCCTTTGCGGCTTTTTCGCGAAGGGTAACGGCATCCTCATCTTCATGATTGCCTGCGAGCTTCATGGCCTTTGCCACCGCATCGGCAGCATTTTTGAGACGTTCAAGACCACGCCCAGCCACGTCGATTTTTTCATCATCAAAATCAAGTGGGCTGCGGTATTGAACGCTCAAGAGATAGAAGCGTACCACTTGTGGGTCGAAGCGTTCCAAAATATCACGGAGCATGAAGAAGTTGCCTTTAGATTTGCTCATTTTTTCTTGGTTGATGGTAATAAAACCGTTGTGCATCCAGTAACGAGCCATTGGCGCATCATGAAGGGCACAGCTTTGAGCGATTTCGTTTTCATGGTGAGGGAAGATGAGGTCTTGACCACCACCGTGAATATCGAAGGTATCGCCGAGATATTGGGCGCTCATGGCAGAGCATTCAATGTGCCAGCCCGGACGTCCCTTGCCCCATGGGGATTCCCAATAAGGTTCACCCGGCTTTGCACTCTTCCAGAGGGCAAAATCGAGTGGGTCTTTTTTCTTTTCGTCCACTTCTACGCGAGCGCCGCTCAAAAGGTCGTTGATGTCGCGACCGGAAAGCTGGCCGTAGTCGGCGAATTTACGCACAGAGTAATACACATCGCCGTTGTCCAACGCATACGCATAGCCCTTGTCAATGAGCCCTTGAACAAAATCGATGATTTGTGGGATATGTTCACTCACCTTTGGGTGAACGTCAGCAGGCATCACACCCAAAGCCTTGGTGTCTTCAAAGTAGGCATCAATGTAGTAAGCAGCGAGCTTCACCGGATCCTTGCCTTCTTCGTTGGCACGCTTGATGATCTTGTCGTCTACATCGGTAAAGTTGGAGACGAAGGTCACATCGTAACCAAGGTAGGTGAAGTAGCGACGTACGGTGTCAAAAACAACGATTGGACGCGCATTCCCAAGATGAATGTAGTTATAGGTGGTTGGCCCACACACATACATCTTCACCTTACCTTCTTCGAGGGATACAAATGGCATTTTTTTCTTTGCCAAGGTATTATAAATCATTACTTCTTGATTCAAAGCTTTTCCTCCAATTCCTTAATACGGCTGGTCACCGCATCCAAACGATAGGTCAAAATACGTAAATAGTCGTCCACCGGATCCGGCAGTTGGTTGTGGTTCAAGTCCACATGGTGTTCGTCAGTCTTGACGCGAAGGCCGTCGCGCACCACCACATGACCCGGAATCCCTACAACGGTGCAGTTGTCCGGCACACTTTTAAGCACAACAGAGCCTGCGCCGATTTTGACGTTATTGCCAACATTGATGTTTCCCAAGACTTTGGCACCGCTGGAAATCATGACATTGTCGCCAACGGTTGGGTGGCGCTTGCCACTTTCCTTGCCGGTCCCACCAAGGGTCACCCCTTGATAAAGGGTCACATTCTTGCCCACGATGGCGGTTTCACCGATAACGATGCCACAGCCGTGGTCAATAAACAGGCCTTCCCCGAGCTGAGCGCCTGGGTGAATTTCCACTTGAGTAAAGAAGCGTGCCACCTGAGATAGGAAGCGTGCCAATACACGCATATTTTTAAGATAGAGCTTATGGGTCAGGCGATGCGCCCAGATGGCATGCAGCCCCGGATAGTTTAAGACGACTTCCAAACGTGATGTGGCTGCCGGGTCGCGTTCAAACACGACTTCAATATCGCGATTTATGCGCTTTAAAAAATTCATGGTTGCTCTCCCTCTATATCAAATTCTACTTACACATTCACAACAAGCTCAACCGGACAGTGGTCCGAGCCGAAAATGTCGGTGTGAATATCGGTAGAAACGATTTGATCTTCTAAGTCCTCACTGACCACAAAATAGTCAATGCGCCATCCGGCGTTCTTTTCGCGTGCCTTGAAACGATAGCTCCACCAAGAATAGACCTGCTCGACCTCTGGGTGTTGATGGCGCCAAGTATCAATAAAGCCCGCACTCAAAAGCTCAGTGAACTTACCGCGTTCTTCATCGGTGAAGCCGGCATTGCGGCGGTTGGTTTTTGGATTCTTGAGGTCAATTTCCGTATGGGCCACATTGAGGTCCCCACAGGCAATGACCGGTTTTTCCGCTTTGAGCGCACAGAGGTAGTTGCGCCACGCATCGTCCCATTGCATGCGGTAGTCCAAACGCTTGAGCTCAGTTTGAGAGTTTGGCGTATAGGTGGTCACAAAATAGTAGTCCCCCATATCCATGGTAATCACACGGCCTTCGGTATCCATCTCCGGAATCCCCAAACCGTAGCGAACATCAAGGGGTGCCTTGCGGGTAAAGATGGCGGTACCGGAGTACCCTTTTTTCTCTGCACTACAGAAAAATTGTTGATAGCCGGGAAGTTCCAAGTCAATCTGATGGGGTTGGAGCTTGGTTTCCTGTAAGGCGAATATGTCAGCGTCAAGAGCGTTAAATATATCGACAAAGCCTTTTCCGACAACAGCGCGCAAGCCGTTGACATTCCATGAGATGCATTTCATAGTTGGCTTTCCTCCTCTTGGCAAGTTTATTTTTTTAGTTTTGGCGTGCGCCAAAGCGCACACTCTCGCATGTTTCATCTTATCATATTTCAAGGTTTATATACAACTCTTTTAGTCCCATTCTCCCGCCTCACCCGTAAAGCCGAAAAGTGCGCCAACAGGCTCTGTATATGAAAAAAACGCATAGGCCAAATGGCACCATGCGTCACATATTATTTATTGATGATTGAAGATGATTTTATGGAAGGCGCGCGTCATACGTGCCACGGCTTCGTCGATTTCCGCCTCGTTAATAATAAGCGGCGGATTAAAGTAGAGCACATCGCCTAAGGGACGCAGGAGCAAGCCTTCCTTGAGGGCTTCCTTATACACTGCATAGCCCGTTCGCAATGCGCTGTCGTAGGCTGTTTTTGTTTTGCGGTCCTTGACAATTTCCACTGCATTGATGAGACCGAGCTGACGAATTTCACCCACATGAGGATGATCCGCAAAGGCATCTAAGAGCTTATTGTGTAAATACGGTGCGCGTGCTTGAGCGTGTTCCAAAATGTGCTCCTCACGCATTACCTGTTGCACAGCTAATGCCGCACTGCAGCCCAAGGGATTGCCGCTATAGGTATGACTGTGCATAAAGGCCTTGCCCTCGTTGTAGTCGCTGTAAAAGGCTTGATAAATCGCCTCCGTGGTCACCGTAAGTGCCATCGGTAAATACCCACCGGTAAGCCCTTTAGAAAGGCACATGATATCCGGACTAATGCCGGCATGGTCGCAGGCAAACATTTTACCGGTGCGCCCAAAGCCGGTGGCAATTTCATCGGCAATAAGGAGCACACCGAATTCATCGCAAAGATCACGCAGGCCCTTGAGATAAGCCGCCGGATAGATACGCATCCCGGCACTGCCTTGAAGGAGCGGTTCGACAATGAGGGCCGCTGTTTCGGCACCGTATTGTTCAAACATCGCTCGTGCATGCTCAAGGCAGGCACAATCGCAGCCATCACGCTGTGCACCGTACGGACAACGGTAGCAGTCCGGCGCCGGAATATGCAGGGTGTCCATCAACATCGGCTCGTAGATTTTCGCATAGAGGTCCAAGGCCCCCACCGAAAGGGCACCGATGGTTTCGCCGTGATAGCCCTCCGTCAAGCACATAAAACGGACGCGTTCCCTATGCCCTACCTGCTGCTGATATTGAAAAGCCATCTTTAGGGCACATTCTACACTGGCTGAACCGTTGTCCGAAAAGTTGAAACGGACAAGCCCTTCGGGCAAAATCTCTGTGAGTTCCTCCGCCAAGCGAATCGCCCCTTCATGGGTGAAATTGGCAAAAATCACATGCTCTAGGCGGTCGAGCTGTTCCTTCATGGCACCGCTGATTGCCGGATGACAATGCCCCAAAAGGTTGCACCACCAAGAGCTCACCACATCCATATAGTCCTTACCGTTTTTGTCGGTGAGCCAAATGCCTTTGCCATGGTCAATCACAATCGGCGGCAAGGTTTCGTAGTCCTTCATCTGGGAGCAAGGGTGCCAGATATGCGCCATATCGCGCTGTTGCCAGTCTCTCATCCTATGCCTCCAAGACAAAAAACGGCTTACGCACGTTAAGCATCCCATCTTGCGCCACCGTTGCCACGACATCGACGCCACCGAGTTTTTCAATCATGGCAAGGTTGTCTTGATGCATCTCGTTGGTTCCATCAAAACGGTTTAATATCACTCCGGCAATGCCAAGGCCGCGCCCACGCATGTATTCAATCGTCAACACCGTGGCATTGATGGTGCCCAGTCCCGCATCCGCCACAATCAGGCAGTCAAGACCGAGGGTACGAATCACATCCTCTTGCATGATTTTGCGTCCATCGGCATAAATGGTCAGTGGACAAACGATGCCACCGCAGCCTTCCACCACTGTCACATCGTGGAGCATGTTGACAGCACCAAAGTCTGCCTTGACAATGTCCAGGTCCACGCCTTGTTGCATCCGTGCTGCTGCCAAGTGAGGGCTAACCGCGTCATGATACATTGCCGTCACCATCGAAAGCGGTGGCTGCTCCAATTCACAACGCTTACGCACATAACCTGCATCACTTTCAAAAACATTGTCACTGCCGCTCAAGACCGGCTTGTAATAGGCAACATCATAGCCTTCTCCTTGAATGGCACGGACCAATTCACCGGTCACATAGGTTTTACCGATGTCAGTGCCGGTTCCTGTCATAAAAATTGCTTTACTCATAGTGATTCACCTCAAAACCGAAATTCTTTAGCATCCTCAAGTCTGATTCAATAGTGGTACCCGTGGTGGTCAACATGTCTCCGGTGATCATTGCATTGGCCCCTCCCAAAAAAGTGCGATTACCGAAATCGTCCAGTCGTCGGCGCCCACCTGCCAAACGCAATTGCGCCTTTGGCAAAATAAAGCGATACACCGCCACAATACGCGCCAGCGTGTCACCGGAAAGCAACGGTTGGGACGCCAATGGCGTACCCGCAATCGGGTTGAGCATGTTAAGTGGCACGCTCGTGATGCCCAATTCACGCAAGGAAAGGGCCATATCGATGCGGTCCTCATCCGTTTCGCCGGTCCCGAAAATGCCACCGCTGCAAACGGTCAATCCGACCGCCTGTGCATCGCGAATGGCACGGATTTTATCCGCAAAGGTATGGGTCGTGCAAAGTGTGGGAAAATGGCGTTCGCTTGTTTCCAGATTGTTGTGAATCCGCGTCACGCCGGCGCGCTTCAAGGCTTGGAATTGGGCGCGATTCAATAGACCCGCAGACACACAAATCGAAAGGGGCGTTTCCGCGCGCAAACGTTCCACAATCTTGCAAAGCTGTGCCACCTCTGCATCCTCTAGCTGACGGCCTGCCGTCACCAAGGCAAAGCGCCCTACCCCACGCGCGCTGTTATAATGCGCCTCCTTTAACACCGTTTGCTCATCAAGGAGCGGATAAGTTGTTACTGCTGTTTGATGATGGGCACTTTGGGCACAAAAGGCACAGTTTTCGCTGCAACATCCACTTTTGACATTGATAATGGTGCACAGATCTGCCCCATCGCCACAGCAGCGAATACGAATCTCATTCGCCGCTGCCGCCAAAGCGTCCAAAGGCACGTTACGATAAAGCCAAAGGGCCGCCTCACGGCATACCCCTTCTCCGCTGCATGCCTGCATTTTTAAGGTTTCAAGTGAAAAGGCCATTGATTCGCCCTCCTAACGATACAAATATTGTAAGTGAGGAATGAGGCGCTTGGCAATTGTTGCCGCCAAAATTCCCAAAACGATGTCCCCCGGTGCCACCAAGACACCGCCGACCCAAAAAACATGCCAAAATCCGTTTTGAACGCCAAGGACCCAATTGGTGATTGCGTAACAATACAAAATCCCACAGGTATAACACACCACCAAGCCTGCCAAGGCAGCAAAAAGCAACCGCTTGAGAGATGGATTTCTTTCAGCAGTGGCAATCTTGCCAACAACGTACGCCGCCAGCACGAAACCGATGATATAGCCAAAGGTCGGCTTTAAAACATAGGTGGGACCGCCGCCCTCGGTAAAAATAGGCAGCCCCACTAATCCCAAGCCCAAATACAGGCCGGCACTCACCGTCCCTGTCTTTGGCCCCAACAAAAAGCCTGCCATCGTCACAAAAAAGAGCTGCAGGGTAAAGGGAATCAGCGGCACCGGAATACGAATAAAAGCCCCTATGGCAATCAGCGCAGTAAACGTGGCACATAACACCAATTGCTGTACATCCAATTTTTTCTTCACAGCAGTCATTGTCTTCACTCCAATCATTTCTCATACAGTGCCTTCATTATAAGAAAAGAGCGTACAATTGTAAACCATTTTTATATTAAGGTTTACAATGAGCATAAAAAAAGACCGTTGCCAACGCAACGGTCTGTAAAGACAATCATTAGCCAATGATTTCTTTGATTTTTTCTTCGTAGTCTTCAATTTCTTTTTCGCCAGCGAGCTTACCAACGTATTCGCCGTCGTTGAAGAACAATACTTGTGGTACCCCTTTGAGGGAGAAACGGTTGAAGAGGTTCTTTTCTTCTTCAACGTCTACATGATAGAAACCAAACTTGCCTTCATATTCTTCAGCGAGTTCTTCGAGCTTTGGATGAACTGCTTGGCAAACATGACAGGATTTGCGGGAGAAAATTACGAGGCAAGGTTCGCCATCATCATAAACAATTTCTTCAAATGTTTGGTCATTTAACTTTTCCATTGAAAACACTCCTTTGATAGCCATCAATCAACTTTATTGAAATTATAAAACTTATATGTTCTATATACTAGTCGCTCTATGACTAAATTTTATTTTTTGACATTTTTTTGACGAAACGTATAAATTGAGAATTATAATAATCCGCTAAAGTAGGGCCGCTGTGCACATCATAAAATGGCACCTCATCACTGCCCAAGGCTTCTTCGAAAGCGGCGAACATCGCATCGATGTCCTTTTCTTCCATCCCTGGGAGCTTTGCACCCACTTGCTTGAGACGATTCTCAAACAACTCCAAATGTCCCTTCATGCTTTTTGACCTCCTAAAAAATTGCGTGCCAACTCGCAAATATTGATTTATTATGATATGATGATACAGTCGCACCTGCGACATAATCTTGTACTATTTTAATGCATCTGTCGATGAAAATAAAGACTAGGAGGCGATTTTATGGCACGCGTTCGTCGCGTTGCAGGCACACAAGAGCGTTTGCTTGCTTCTCCATATACCATCAACGATCCCCATGCCCAACGTGGTCATTGGCAAGACCAATTTCCAAGCCCACAGCCTTTAGTAATTGAAATTGGTTCCGGCCGTGGCCGTTGGCTCTATACCGCTGCAAAGCGTCATCCCGAAAACAACTATCTCGGCATTGATGTGGTGCCGGAAATCATCATGGACGCCATTGATGAGCACGCAGAAAAAATCGATGCCCCTGAGCAAGTGCGTTTTCTCTGGCTCGACGCCGAGCATTTGGACGAAGTGTTTGAACCGGGCGAGGTCAGTGACATCTATTTGCACTTTTCCGACCCTTGGCCAAAGAAGCGCCATGCTAAACGTCGCTTAACCCACCACGATTTCTTGGCGATTTACGATTATATCCTTGCCGACAACGGCACCGTCCATTTCAAAACCGATGGCCGCGAATTTTTCGATTTCTCGGTAGAAGAATTCAAGGAAGCCGGTTGGCGCTTAGAAAATGTCACCTACGACCTCTATGCAGACCTTCCGGAGGATAACATTGCGACGGAGTACGAACGTCGCTTCCACAAGCGCGGGGTGCCGATTTGCAGTCTTCACGCTTACCCACCGCACAAAGAAAACTAAGCCATACATACGTCTACACCCCTTGTGTGTAGACGTTTTTTATGGTTCATCACGGATTTCGGTTGGAATTCATACCTTCGGTAACGATAGATAC
>USCP01000025.1 GCA_900553245.1 uncultured Peptococcaceae bacterium | reverse complement strand
GTTTTCAAGAGCTGTAGATGAGTATATAGAATACTACAATAGCGAAAGAATACAGAAAAAAACAAAATGGATGCCTCCTGTAAAATACAGAATGACATCCATAAGCTAAGATTCAATTTATAAAGTTATGTGTCCAGAATTTTGGGTACATATCAGAACCGACGGATTTTTACTTTTGTACGCTAAAAAATATGCCTTGACAGGAAGGGTTTGAGGGCGTATAGTGAAGGCACAATCACATAGTTCTTCAGGGCAGGGTGCAAGTCCCTACCGGTGGTATAGCCCACGAGCCGTAAGGCATGATTCGGTGTAACTCCGAAGCCGACAGTATAGTCTGGATGAAAGAAGAA
This sequence comes from uncultured Peptococcaceae bacterium, assembly GCA_900553245.1. Classification (GTDB taxonomy): domain Bacteria; phylum Bacillota; class Peptococcia; order Peptococcales; family Peptococcaceae; genus UMGS1590. The sequence goes on along the minus strand of USCP01000025.1, from coordinate 14,024 downwards.
AATTGGCAAAAAAGGTGCGTGCCTTTTTGTGCCTTTATTTGTTTTGGGGATGATGATCATTCCCGGCTTTTTTTATTTTTGTGCGCATTTTTTTGCATGCCCTGAATCTATGGTGGATTCAGGGCTTTTTTATTGGAGATGAAGGGTATGATAGACAAGAGGTATATGGAACGGGCGCTGGCCTTGGCTGAGAAAGGTGTTGGATGGACGTCGCCAAATCCCATGGTAGGTGCGGTTATTGTAAAGGAGGGGCGAATCATCGGTGAGGGCTACCATGCGCGTTACGGGGCATTGCATGCAGAGCGCATGGCATTGCAAGCGTGTCAGGAATCCCCCGAGGGGGCGACCTTGTTTGTAACGTTAGAGCCGTGTAGCCATTACGGCAAGCAACCGCCTTGTGTAGACGCCATCATTGAAGCGAAAATCGCCGAGGTGGTGGTTGGTGCTCCTGACCCTAATCCTTTGGTGAGTGGGCGTGGTGTGAAAATTTTGCGCGCCCACGGCATTGAGGTGACGGAAGGGGTATTGCGCGAGGCGTGCGAACGATTAAACGAGGTCTTTATGCACTATATTACTTGTAAAACTCCCTTTGTGGTGATGAAAACGGCGATGACCTTGGATGGCAAGATTGCTTGTTATACCGGTGCTTCTCGTTGGGTGACGGGAGAAATGGCACGCAACGAGGTGCAGATGCTTCGGCATCGCTATGCAGCGATTATGGTAGGGGTTGGTACGGTGCTTCGGGACAATCCGCGTTTGACCTGTCGCATGGAAGGTGGAAAGACTCCCTTGCGCGTGATTTGTGACAGTCGCTTGCGGACGCCTCTTGATGCCTATGTGGTAGAAACAGCGCCTGAGGTGCCAACGGTGATTGCCACCGCTTCCAACGATGAAGAAAAACGCTGCCGATATGAAGCGGCAGGATGTCGTGTGGTTGTGCTTGCCGGTGCTGACGGTCGTGTGAATTTAGAAAAACTCATGGAGTGGCTTGGTAGAGAGGGCATTGATAGTGTGCTTCTTGAAGGTGGCGGCACCTTAAATTGGGCGGCGTTACAGGCAGGTGTTGTGCATAAAGTGGTGAGCTATGTGGCGCCGAAGTTCTTTGGCGGTAGCGAAGCCAAGACGCCGGTGGAAGGGCAGGGCGTGGCAACTCCGTTAGAGGTGGTATCGCTTAAGATCCAAGCCGTTCGCCAAGTGGGCGAGGATGTGTGTATTGAAAGTGAGGTGGTTGGATGTTCACAGGCATTGTTGAAGAAGTCGGTGACATCGTAGCGATTCGCCGTGGCGCTCAGTCAGCAGTCCTTACGATTCGTGCATCGAAGGTGCTTGAGGGTGCAAAAATTGGCGACAGCATTGCGGTCAATGGTATATGTCTGACGGTGACGGGGCTGTCAGATGGCGCCTTTACGGCAGATGTGATGCACGAAACCTTAAACCGTTCCTCTTTTGCAGCCCTGCGGCGTGGCAGTCGGGTGAATCTAGAGCGGGCCATGGCGGCAGATGGTCGCTTTGGCGGACACATTGTCAGTGGACATGTGGATGGTGTGGGGTATATCACAGACATCCGTCGCGATGATAACGCGATTTGGTATACCATAAAAACAGCGCCTGTTCTCTTGCGCTATATGATTGAAAAAGGCTCTGTCACCATAGACGGGGTGAGCTTGACGGTTGCCGCTGTCACGGAACAGGGATTTTCCATTTCCGCGATTCCGCATACCGTAGCGGTGACGGTGCTTGCAGATTGCAAGGAAGGGGATGCGGTCAATCTTGAATGTGACATTATTGGAAAATACGTGGAAAAATTATTGCAGCTTCAGTCGGCGACACCGCCTACAAGTGGCATTACCATGGACTTTTTGTCCAAACATGGATTTTAGGAGGAACAGCCATGAAAAAATTTAACACCATCGATGACGCCCTTCGTGATTTGCGCGAGGGTAAGATTATTTTGGTAACCGATGATCCAGATCGCGAAAACGAAGGGGATTTTATCTGCGCCGCAGAATTTGCGACCACCGAAAACATTAATTTTATGGCTTGCCACGGGAAGGGTCTCATCTGTATGCCAATGAGCGAACACTATGTACGTCGTCTGCAAATTCCGCAAATGGTCACTCGTAACACCGACAACCATGAAACTGCCTTTACAGTATCCATTGACCACGTGGATACGACCACCGGCATTTCTGCTACAGAACGCTCGGTGACAGCCATGAAATGCGTGGATGAGGATGCCAAGCCAGAGGACTTTCGTCGTCCGGGGCATATGTTTCCACTTCTTGCGAAGAAAAACGGTGTCCTTGAACGCAACGGTCATACCGAAGCAACGGTGGATCTCTGTCGATTGGCGGGACTGAAGGAATGTGGGCTCTGTTGCGAAATTATGCGCGAAGACGGCACCATGATGCGTACCCCCGAACTCATGGAATTGGCTGAAAAATGGGGGCTGTGTTTTATTACCATCAAGGATTTGCAAAATTACCGGAAGGTGCATGAAACTTTTGTTGAAGAAGCGGCGGTGGTACAGATGCCGACCAAATATGGTGATTTTGTGGCCCACGGTTTTGTGAATCATTTAAATGGGGAGCACCATGTTGCCCTTGTAAAAGGGAATATTGCAGACGGTAAGGATATTCTCTGTCGTGTCCATTCGGAATGTCTTACCGGCGATGCCTTTGGTTCCTTGCGCTGCGATTGTGGCGACCAATTTGCTGCCGCCATGCGTCAAATTGAAGCGGAGGGACGTGGGATTCTTCTCTATATGCGCCAAGAAGGACGCGGTATCGGCCTGATCAATAAGTTGCGTGCCTATGAGCTGCAGGACAAGGGCATGGACACCTTAGAAGCCAACCTCGCCTTAGGCTTTGAAGCAGATCAACGCGAATATTACATCGGTGCACAAATCTTGCGCGCTCTTGGGGTTAAAAGTATGCGACTTTTGACCAATAACCCCGATAAGGTGTATCAGCTGTCTGAATTTGGGATGACCATCACTGAGCGTGTGCCTATCCAAGTAGATGCCAACGATCATGACCGGTTTTACCTGCAAACAAAAAAAGACCGTATGGGCCATTTGTTAGAGTATTAAGCAAAAAAGGAGCAGATGAATAATGAATACTTTTGAAGGAAAGCTTGTTTCTCATAACATGAAGATTGGCATTGTTGCCGCACGGTTTAATGAATTTATTGTGTCGAAACTCATCGCTGGGGCGACCGATGCTCTCACTCGCCATGAGGTAAAGGAAGAGGATATTGACCTCGCTTGGGTGCCGGGGGCCTTTGAGATTCCTCTTATTGCAAAAAAACTGGCAGACAGCGGCAAATATGATGCCGTCATTTGCTTAGGGGCGGTGATTCGCGGTGCCACCAGTCATTACGACTATGTGTGCAATGAGGTTTCTAAGGGCATTGCGCAGATTTCGTTAAACAGCGGGATTCCAGTGCTTTTCGGTGTGGTGACCACCGAAAATATTGAGCAAGCCATCGAACGCGCCGGCACTAAGGCAGGTAATAAGGGCTACGACAGTGCCATGGCAGCCATCGAGATGGTAAACCTTATTAAGCACATCGAAGGGTAAAAAGCGCAAAAAACGCCACGTCTCTTTCAATCGTTGAAGAGACGTGGCGTTTTTATTGTGAAATTACGCTAAAATACCCAAGTGTTCCAAGAGAATGAAGGTCCCCATGAGAATGAGAATCACCCCGCCGACCACTTCGGCGCGAGATTTGTAGCGACTGCCAAAGACATTCCCTATTTTTACACCGACTGCGGAGAAGAGGAAAGTGCAGAGCCCGATTAACATCACAGCAGGTAAAATATCGACGCGAAGGAAGGCGAAGCTGACGCCAACTGCCAAGGCATCAATGCTGTCTGCAATGGCAAGAGGGAGCATGACCTTCGGTGCAAAGGAGGCGTTGAGGTCCTTGATGTCCTTGCGAGATTCCAAAATCATATTGATCCCAATCAACCCTAAGAGGATAAAGGTCAGCCAGTGGTCTATCCTTGTGATGAAGCCGCTGAATTGGCTCCCCAATACAAAGCCCAAGAGGGGCATGATGGCTTGTGCGCCCCCGAACCAGAGCCCTGTAATAATCAAGTGCTTCGGTTGGGCATTTTGCACACTGAGCCCTTTACAGATGGCGATGGCAAAGGCGTCCATAGAAACGCCTACGGCGATGATAAGCAATTCAAATAAAGACATGTCGGTTCTCCTCTTTAATTGAGTGGTTGTATCGACAGAAAAAAAGACGAGGCTTATCTGTCGATTGCTACAGATAAGTCTCGTCAATTAAGATAACACCAGGATTCAACCAGTATGTTGGCACTATCACACCGAATGGTGCAGACTACTCCCTTATTGCTGAGTATTATATCATAATAATGCATAGAGGGCAAGATTGTTGAAAATTCATGAAAGCCGTGACTGCCCTAGGAATGCTTGGCGTGCTTCCGGCGCACGGATGGTCATGGTCATGCAAGCGATTTGTATAAATACGGTTTATCTTTTTTGTAGAGGAACCCCCTTTACAATTGTCATACGATTCACTATAATACACCTTAATAACAGTATAACATTTATCAAGAGTGGTGGAGGGAACTGGCCCAGTGAAGCCCGGCAACAGCCTTTTAGGTAATGTGCTAAATCCAGCAGACGATGTCTGGCAGATAAGTGATCGATAACATCCACCATTTCCTGCCGGGAATGGTGTTTTTGTTATATAGTAATGTTTTTATGGCAGCAAAAAGAAATGAGGAACACTATGAACAACGAAGAATTGAAAAACACGAGTGTGGCAACGCAATGCGTACAAGGGGGCTATATCCCTGGAAATGCAGAATGCCGTACCATGCCAATTGTTCAATCTACCACCTTCAAATATGACAAGGCCGATGATTTGGCAGATGTCTTTGACCTTAAGGTAGGGACGCCGATGTATACCCGCTTGGGCAACCCATCCTTATCCTGGTTGGAAGAAAAAATTGCCCTTATGGAAGGCGGCGTTGGCGCGTTGACCACATCCTCCGGACAGGCAGCGACCCTTTTCTCTATTATCAATATTGCACGTGCCGGTCAACACGTATTGGCACTTTCCAATCTCTACGGCGGCACCCATACCTTGCTCGGTAGTGTGCTTCCAAAAATGGGCATTGAAGTCACCTTCATTGAACCAAACCTTTCCTTGGAAGAAATGAAGACCTATATTCGTCCGGAAACCCGTTGCATCTTCAGTGAAATGCTCGGCAATCCGGCATTGGATGTATTGGACCTCGAAAAGATGGTCACCCTCGCAAAGGGTGCGGATGTGCCACTCATCGTTGACAATACTTTCCCAACCCCATACCTCTGCAACCCAATCAAATATGGTGCAAACATTGTTGTACACTCTGCCACCAAATATTTAGACGGCCATGCGACTTGTGTAGGTGGGGTTGTGGTTGACGGCGGCAACTTTAACTGGGACAATGGTAAGTATCCGGAACTCACTACCCCGGACCCAGACTATCATGGTTTGGTTTATACCGAAGCATTCGGCAATGCCGCTTACATTGCTAAGGCGCGCGCAGGGCTTTTGCGTGATATCGGCGCAACCATGAGCCCATTCAATGCGTTCTTGATTAACCTTGGTACCGAAACCTTGGCAGTGCGCATGGAACGTCATAGCGAAAATGCGCTCAAAGTGGCAGAATACCTTGCTGCTCACGATAAGGTGGAATGGGTAAGTTACCCTGGCTTAAAGAGCGACCCTAACTATGAGCTCGCGCAAAAATACTTGCCAAAAGGTTGCTCCGGCGTCGTTGCTTTCGGTCCTAAGGGTGGCAGCGCCGCAGCGAAGAAAGTCATCGACAGCATCAAGCTCACCACCTTGGTAACACATGTGGGTGACCTTCGTAGCCATATGCTTCATCCGGCAAGCACCACTCACCGTCAATTGGACGATGAAGCGCTTGTAAAGGCAGGGGTGCGACCAAACCTTATCCGCTTCAGTGTTGGTATTGAAGACATCGATGACATCATTGCCGACATTGAACAGGCATTGGCACAAATCTAACTCGATTCTTTAGGGTGCGGTGTTCATCCTCCACGCAAAGGACACCGCACATTTTTCGATAGAACGAAAGGAGGACACCCATGCCTGTTATTATTCCTAAGGATCTTCCGGCCACAGAGACACTCCAGAAGGAGTTTATCCAGGTCATGCATGAGGAGCGCGCACGCACCCAGGACATTCGGCCTTTGCACATTGGGCTCTTAAACCTCATGCCAAAGAAGATTGTGACTGAAACCCAGTTCTTGCGCTTAATAGGGAACACCCCACTTCAGGTGGACGTGGACCTCATTATGCCGTCAAACCACAAAAGTAAAAACACCCCGCAGGATCACTTGTTAAAGTTCTATCATCCTTTTAATGAAGTGAAAAATCGTCGCTATGACGGTTTTATCGTGACAGGGGCGCCGGTAGAAATGCTGGACTTTGAAGAAGTGGATTACTGGGAGGAGCTTTGCGAAGTCTTTGACTTCTGTAATACCAATGTGTATTCGAGCTTTTTCATTTGCTGGGCAAGCCAAGCCGCGTTCTATTATTACTATGGCATTCCTAAGCAAATTCTTTCGGAAAAGCTCTTTGGCGTATTTAGCCATCGCTTGATTCGTAATCGTGACATCACCCAGGGCTTTGATGACATCTTCTATTGCCCACATTCTCGCCATACCGAAAATCGTGCCGCTGATATTGTCGGTTGCCCAGACCTCAAGGTATTGGCACAAAGTGATGAAGCGGGGCCGCTACTCACGACAACGATTGACCAAAGACACTATTTTTCGTCGGGTCATATCGAATATGACCCACTGACTCTGGCTGAAGAATATGAACGTGATGTCAACAAAGGCTTGGACAACGTCCCATTTCCAAAGGATTATTTCCCGGGGGACGACCCAAATCTTGCGCCGGTGGTGCGTTGGCGCGGACATGCGAACCTATTGTTCTCAAACTGGTTAAACCATATTGTTTATCCGGGGACACCATATGACTTAAATGCGCTCGAACCGCGCGGTAAAGGGCGTTAAAAAACGGGAGTGAACGAAATGCAAGAGGGCAAAGACCTCATTCAAATCAAAGACTTACACAAAGTCTTCAAAATCAAAGGGCGCGATGTGATCGCTCTGGAAGGCATCAATCTCACCATTAAAGAAGGGGAAATTTTCGGCATTATCGGCTTATCCGGCGCTGGGAAAAGTACCTTGGTGCGATGCATCAATTTTTTAGAAAAACCAACCTCCGGTGCTGTTGTTTTTGACGGTCAAGACTTAAACACCTTGAGTGACAAAGAATTGCGCAAGGCACGCCAGGAAATGGGCATGATTTTCCAACAGTTTAATTTGCTGATGCAACGTACAGCCTTGGAAAATGTCTGCTTCCCATTGGAACTTGCCGGCGTGAAAAAAGACGAAGCCGTGAAGCGTGCACAAGAACTTTTGGAAATCGTTGGCCTTTCCGAACGTGCCAATGCGTATCCGGTTCAATTATCCGGCGGGCAAAAGCAGCGTGTCGCCATCGCTCGTGCCTTAGCAACCAATCCAAAAGTGCTCTTGTGCGATGAAGCAACCTCTGCCCTCGACCCACAAACCACGGCGTCCATTTTGGCACTTCTTAAAAAGCTCAGCAAGGAAATGGGCATTACCGTGATTATCATCACCCACGAAATGAGTGTTATTGAAGAAGTCTGCTCACGAGTGGCTATTATTGCGAACCATCGCATTGCTGAAGTAGGCTCTGTTCAAGAAATCTTTACCCATCCAAAAACCGACGCAACCCGTCAGCTTGTGTATCGCGAAGAAGAAGACCCAGTGACCTATCGTCCGGGTGAAGGCCGTTTCTTGCGCGTGGTTTACAATGGTAGCCATGCCCTTGAACCAATCATTGCAAAAATGATTTTGGACCTCAATCTTCCGGTTAATATCATCCATGCCAACCTCCGAAGCATCGAAGGGGATACCTACGGCGATATGGTGATTCAGTTGCCGGATCTCGTTGAATCCGAACGTGCCATGCGCTACCTCTTGGATCGCGGCATTTCCGTAGAGGGGGTGACACAGGATGCTTGACGCTCAAATGATTCAAATGCTCGCACAAGGGACTTTTGAAAGTTTCTATATGACCATCGCCATCACACTGATTTCCTACATCATCGGTGTACCGTTGGGGGTATTTTTGGTCATGAGCGACAGAAACGGTATTCATCCAATGCCAAGCCTCAATTGGCTGATTGGCGGCATCGTCAACATCTTACGTTCCGTGCCGTTCTTGATTTTGATGATTACCATTCAACCGTTCACTCGTATGATTGTTGGGACCACCATCGGTACCAGCGCGGCAATTGTAGCATTGGTTGTATCCGCTGCACCATTTGTGGCGCGTATGGTTGAACAATCCTTGCTTGAAATTGACCACGGCGTGATCGAAGCAGCTCAATCCATGGGGGCTTCCAACATGCAAATCGTGAGAAAAGTTCTTTTGCCTGAATCCATGCCATCCCTTTTAAATGGGGTGCTTGTTAGTGCAACCACCATCTTAGGCTACTCTGCGATGGCGGGCTTTATCGGTGGCGGCGGCCTTTGGGGACATTGCCATTCGCTACGGCTACAACCGCTACGATTCCGGCACCATGTTAATTACTGTTGTCTTGTTAGTTGTAATGGTACAGCTCATCCAATCCGTTGGCGCGCGTATCGCCAAACGTTCCGATAAGCGTATCAATGACTAATAAATATCAATTTTATTAAGGAGAATGACTATGAAAAACAAAAAATGGATTGCATCCGCACTTGTTGCTACCCTCGCATTGGGGTTGTTCGCAGGCTGCGGCGGCAGCGACAATGACGCTGCTTCCCAAAGCTCTGCTTCCAGCGCAGCCACTGAAGCTGCTTCCGATGATAAAACCATCACCATCGGCGCATCCCCATCCCCACATGCTGAAATCTTAAATCACTTCAAAGATGCTTTTGAAAAAGAAGGCTATACCCTTGAAGTCGTAGAATTTACCGACTATGTACAACCAAACAAAGCCCTCGATGCAGGCGATTTGGATGCCAACTACTTCCAACACAACCCATACCTCGAAAACTTCTGTGAAGAAAACGGCACCAAGCTCACCAGCGCCGGTGCAATCCACTATGAACCAATGGGCATCTTCTCTGAATCCGTGACCGATTTGAATGCTCTTCCTGAAGGCGCAAAAGTAGCCGTTCCTAACGATGCGACCAACGAAGCACGCGCATTGCTCTTGCTCCAAGAAAACGGCCTCATCAAATTGAAAGACGGCGTTGATATTACCGCTACCAAGCTCGACATCGCTGAAAATCCAAAGAACCTCGAAATCGTTGAACTCGAAGCTGCGCAAATTCCACGTTCTCTCCAAGACGTTGACATCGCAGTGGTAAACGGTAACTACGCTCTTGATGCCGGCTTGAACCTGGACGATGCCATCACCATCGAAGCAGCAGATAGTCTTGCAGCACAAACCTATGCAAACATCATCGCTGTTCGTGAAGGCGAAGTGGATTCTGCTAAGACCCAAGCCATCATTAAAGTATTGACCTCCGATGATGCAAAGAAGTACATCGAAGAAACCTTTAACGGTGCTGTACTTCCTACCGCAGCAGAAGAAAAGTAATTAGACCTACTCAAACCGTGGCGAATCAAAGCCACGGTTTTTTTGTGTATTCAGTTTTATACTACATAAAGACGGCAGCAATGATTGGCGCTATGCAATGCATATTGATGGAAAAATATAAAATGTGTCAGCTGACGGAAATTGTTGAAAATTATTTAAATAGAAAGTCAATAAAGAATTGACTTGTGAAAAAATGAACAACGACTATTGCGTGCATGGGGTAAAAGCCAATATTGAACAATATCCGATTAAAACGTTATGAATAGTAAAGGATGATATCGAGCGAGAAGAACTTCTATACAAATACAAATAATCGACTTGCATTATACGACAGGACGACTTATAATTATTAACGGCGAAAGAGGGTGCGAGCCTTCTTTCAACGTTGAAAGAAGCAACGAAACGCAAGCGTGGATGCGGTTCGTTGCTTCTTTAATTTTTAAGAAAAAACAACAACATACCCTTAGAGGTGAGATTATTTTGACGTCCATCCACTCCCGTGGTATACTTTAACCATCATAACGAAGGGCGTTATGCCGGTGTAGCTCAGAGGATAGAGCAGTGGTTTCCTAAACCATTGGCCGCAGGTTCGACTCCTGTCACTGGCGTGTTATGAAATAGGAGGATCATTAAAATGTATGATATTGCTATTATTGGTGCCGGCCCTGCCGGTTTAACTGCCAGCGTTTATGCACGCCGTGCCGGCTATTCTGTTGCGGTATTTGAAATGGGCATGCCGGGCGGGCAAGCTGCAACCACTGATTTGGTTGAAAACTTCCCAGGCTATCCACAAGGGATTGCCGGTGCTGAACTTGGTATGAAGTTTTATGAACATGCAATGGCTTTTGAAGCCGAATTTATTTTTGAACAAGTGCTTCGCTTGGACGTGGATGGCGATGTAAAGAAAATCATCACCAACAACGGCCTGGAAGAAAAAGAATACGAAGCACGCGCTATTATTTTGGCAACCGGTGCACATCCACGCACCTTAGGTGTACCTAATGAAGACAAATTCCGCGGTCACGGTGTAAGCTATTGCGGGACCTGTGATGGTTTCTTCTTCCGTGGCAAGGATGTTGCAGTGGTTGGCGGCGGGGATGTGGCAGTAGAAGATGCCATCTACCTTGCAAATATGTGCAACAGTGTTACCGTATTCCATCGCCGTGACGAGCTTCGTGCCAACAAGCGTAGCCAAGAAGCTGCCTTCGCCAACGAGAAGATTCGCTTTGTATGGGATACCGTAGTCGAATCCTTGGATGGTGGTGAACAGCTTGACACTGTTGTGACCAAGAATGTTAAGACCGGTGAAATGACCACGTGGCATTTCGATGGCTGCTTTATTTTTGTCGGTTATGATCCGAACAACGACGTGTATCCGGAAGGATTAAATGTAGACGAACGTGGCTATATTATCACTGACGAATACATGGCAACCAATATCCCTGGTGTATATGCGATTGGGGATGTTCGTAAAAAGGTGGTGCGTCAAGTATCCACTGCTGTTGGTGACGGCGGCGTAGTAATGACTGATATTGAACGCTATTTCCGTGAAGGAAGTGCTCGCGCATGAGACCAAGAAGAAGCAAAGGTGCTCAGATTTTTGTTGTGATTTTGGTTGTGTTATTGTGCATCGGCTTGATGCTCCCGTCCTTTATGTCAGTTGCAAGTTTCTTTTAAAAAGGACTTGTTTCAACGATAAAAAATTAAACCTACTAAGGAGGATTTATCATGAGTGAAGAAAAAGATATGACAGTTTACCAATGCCAAATGGCATCCTGCGGTTACATGTACATGCCTGCAAAGGGTGACAGAAAAGGTAAAATCCCAGCTGGGACTCCTTTCAATGAATTGCCAGATACCTGGAAATGCCCACTTTGCGGTGCAACCAAAACCGCATTCAAACCTCTCGACTAAGAATGTCAAAGCGCGCTTCTCATGAGAGAAGTGCGCTTTTCTTTTTGGGTTCACAAATGGGATTTTAATACGAAAAAACTTAAAAAAATGCCGTAAAAGTGTATAAAGTTGCTTGCAATTCGTTTCTCGGCATGGTATGATAATCCGTGTTAAAATGCTCGAAAAGAGTAAATTTGCCATAGGGGAGGTGTTCGCATTGGCAAACATCAAGTCTGCAAAGAAACGTGCTAAAACTGCTGAAGTTCGTCGTCTTCGCAACGCAAGCACCATGAGTGCTGTTCGTACCGCTGTTAAGGCTTTCGATCATGCAGTTGAAGCTGGTGATAAAGCTCAAGCTGCTGAAGCAATGGCACTTGCTGTGAAGAAACTCGACCAAGCTGGTTCTAAGGGCCTTCTCCACAAGAACAACGTTGCTAACAAGAAATCCAGAATCATGAAGGCTTACAACCACATGGCGTAAGTTGAAATAGAAGAAGCTACCGTAGGGTGGCTTTTTTTATTTTCCGAAAGAACAAACAAAAGAGGCGTGATTGCTTTTTTGCAATCACGCCTCTTTTTGCAACGGCAACTTGTCAACTGCATTTTATTCAGCGGAAGGCTCAGAATAGACAGGTGGCAGAGGCGGAGTGAGTCAGGTGGGCGTGTGTAGACAAACGAAGGTGCAAGGGATATAATGAGAAATAATAGACTAAAGCAGGAGGCGTGAACAATGCCTGATAGAAAAACGCATTTTTCCGAAGCGGAAAATAATAAATATAATGTGAGCAATGTGCTGAACGTTATGAATGACGGCTCATCCTATCGCCCACACAAGGCAGAAACTGTGGAGTCGCAGGAAGACGCCCAAGCTGTTGAGATTAATCTTGAAGAAGGGGCGCCGTTTATCGATGGCATCGACCCACAAGCGACCATTGGAGAATATATGAAGCGCCATGAGGAAGAAGAAGCATTGGAAGAAGCTGCTCATCTTCAAATCAATGAAGAAAGAGACCCTGATATAGAAGAAACGGAAGTCGCTATTCAGGAAACTGAAACGCAAGATTCCTCGGAAGATGATGTATATGTTTATCAAGAACAGGACTCCAACGTAAAAAGTCAAGTGATTCGTGAACAAGCACAAAAAGCGCGTGATCCGTTTTTTGATGATTTGCGCTCCGTAGATAGTGAACCGGCCATTCAACGAATGAAAGAACGTGAAATATTGGCAGAAGAAAACGATGAATCGGATGTTTCTTTAAAAGAAGAAAAAGAAGGTCCATCTCCAGCAAGACGCATTCGTAAACCACGTTTTGTTAAAACTGCACCGGTAGAAGAGACGGAGATTGTTCATCAAGAGAGTCACGAAGCACCTGAAAACGAAAAAACACCTGACAATGACAATGTAGAAGAACCGGAAAAAGAAGAAACGTTTAAGGATACGGAAACTGATGACGCCTATGAGGATGATTACTATATAGAAGAAACTGAAGAAGCGCAAGAAGAGCCTGTTGACGAGCTAACCCAAGTGCGTGCGGCAGAGCACAATTCCATCTGCCAAGATTTGCACGATTTACAAAAACATCTTGAAGAAGCAAATTCACCAATGTTTCATAAAAATGAAGTTCTCGTTCCACGCGAAAAAACCTTACGCCTTATTCGTTCCTTAACAGTTCTGTGCGACGTAGACCCATCCTATATTGACGGTGCAAGTGAAGACTTGCTCATTGACCGATTGGCATGCGACCCAGGAAATGGAGAATACGAGCCACTCAAACGCGCACGTTGTCGCGCCCAAACAATCATTCAAAATGCAAGCAAACAAGCAGAAACAATTATTACCGATGCTAAAGTATTGGCTACACAGCTCCTTGCTGAGACTGAAGCGGAAATCAAAGAAAAATACGACGACGCCGACCTTCAAATTGCAGTACGTATGGATACTGCAAAAGAAGAAAGCTCCAAAAAGCTCAATGAAGCGCGCAGTGAATTGACTGCCAGTCGTCAACACAGCGTAGAAATCCTTAGCAAATACCTTGAAAAAGCGGAAATAGACTATCAAGGATATTGGGAACGCGCTGAAAACACTGTCATGGCTTCTTTAGAACAAAGCGAGTCAATTTTAACAAAAGCAGCGGATATTTATAGAAAAGAACTAGAAGTCATTCGTCAAGACAGAGATGAATTGAGCGAAATACTTGATCACTTAAAACGCTACAGACCGCTATCTTAAGCCAAAAACAGCAAACGCCCTCGTTCAGTTACGAGGGCGTTTTTTCGCCCTAGTGAAAATACTTAACAAAAAACGCAAGTTTTTTTAAAAAAGGTGTTGACGTATAGAGAATGTGATGGTATTATAAATGAGTCGTCAGCGAGAGCGAGCGACAAACGAACAAACAAAGATGTTCTTTGAAAATTAAACAGCCAAGCGAAATAAATCCAGTGCTTTAAATTTAAA
>USCP01000024.1 GCA_900553245.1 uncultured Peptococcaceae bacterium | reverse complement strand
AAATCATGTCCTGAAAATTCATTTCTGGCAAATTCATACGCAGCCGCCGCCCCAATCATCGCCGCATTATCAGTACAAAGTGACAACGGCGGATAATATAGCTTATAGCCGTTTTGCTCACAACATTCACTAATTTTTTCTCTTAATCTAGAATTAGCAGATACACCACCGGCTAATAGCAACGTTGTAATACCTGTTTCTTCCATAGCCTGCATGGTATGGTCGCAAAGCACATCCACAACAGATTCTTGGAAGCTGGCTGCCACGTCTGCACGATTGACTGTTTCCTGCTTCATTTCTGCTTGATTCAAATAATTTAACACCGCAGACTTCAAGCCACTGAAGCTAAAATTGAGCGGCTGGTCAAGCTTAGCACGCGGAAATGCAATGGCTTTTGAATCGCCTTCTTTTGCAAGCTTATCAATTTTCGGTCCGCCCGGATATCCCAAACCGATGGCTCGCGCCACCTTGTCATAAGCTTCACCCGCAGCGTCATCAACGGTTTGTCCCAAGATCTCATAAGAACCGTGTTCACTAATTTTAACAATATTGGTATGACCGCCAGAAACCACCAAACAAATACACGGCAAAGTAATGTCCTGATGAGCTAAGAAGTTGGCATAGATATGGCCCTCGATATGATGCACACCAATCAACGGTTTGTTAATCGCATATGACAATCCTTTGGCGGTACTCAACCCCACCAACAACGCACCGATTAAACCCGGTCCCATTGTCACTGCAATAGCATCCAAATCTTCAAAGGTATAGCCGCTTTCTTCTAAAGCTTCTTCAATAACAATGTCAATATATTCAAGATGTTTGCGAGACGCCACTTCAGGAACAACGCCCCCAAATTTTTCATGAATTTTAATCTGTGTCGATACCACATTGGCACAAATCTCATGGCCATCCTTTATAATTGCACAAGCGGTTTCGTCACAGCTTGATTCGATTGCCATAATAACACTATTTAATTCACTCATCTGTTATCCTCTTCCATTTCATCATGATTGCATCGGCGCCATCGTGATAGTATGCGTATCGCCTTCCAATCTCCTCAAAGCCACAGATATCATATAAACGGCGTGCCGCTTGATTGCTCTCACTCACTTCCAAAAAACAAGTTTCGATGTCTGGTTCACTAAGAATGTTTAAAAGCAGGTATTTGCCAAGCGACTGACCACGATGCGATGGGTCAATACCGATTCGCTCAATTTCCCCTTCGCCGCTGATTATTTGCATTATAGCATACCCAAGGATTTTTTCATTTTTAGATAAAGCAAAAACATGTCGAAACGGCGAATCAACGACCGCCTCAATCATTGATTCGGTCCAAGGGAATTCTGTAAAACAGGCCTTTTCTAATGCCGCGATATCCTCAATTAAAGAGTCATTCTCCAATTTATTAATCTTCAAGATTTTCTCCCGGATGTGCTTCGCGCCACTTAATAACTGCTTCGGATTCTCTGAGATAAATTGGTTCTACGCGCATTCCGCCTAAATCTTCCCATTGTTCGATTTCTTGTGCAGCAAGAAGGGCCAACATATCAGCACAAACATATTTTCTGCATCCTTCAGCAAAGATTGCAGTCCCTTCCAATGCCTCGATAATAACGGTATAAAAGGCATCGACACCATCACCTGTGAAATAAACCTGTGTCGCCTCCGGGATGTTCTTAATCTCATCTAATAATTCTGTAATACCAATGGCTTGGTAATCACTTTTTCTTTCCAAGGCTGCGCCATTCGAATGATAAATAGCGGTATACACTTGATTGCGACGAGCATTCATGATAGGAACAACCAAACCGTTAATACCGGCACCGTTTTGAGCCAACACAGATAATGTAGAAATTGGAATCAACGGTTTATGCAAACCAAGCGCCATTCCTTTTGCAGTAGAGAAACCTATTCTCAAACCGGTAAATGACCCCGGTCCACTGGTAATTGCAACAGCATCCAATTCACTCATTTTCATACCAGTAATTTCCATTAAAGAATGAATCGTTGGCAACAATTGCTCCGAATGGGTCAGCCCGATATTTAATTGAGTATGAGCAATAATCGTATCATCCTTCATAATCGCAACAGCGCCAGAAGAACTGGCGGTATCAAAGGCTAAAATATTCATTGAACGCTTCCTCTATATGATAATCATTTCCTCTGGTGGTTATTTTTACTTCACGCCCTTGCCCTTCACGCAAAAACGTCAATCTAGTATACGCTTCCGGCAAAAGCGATAGAGCAATTTCCGGCCATTCAACCACACTTACGCCATTTCCAAAAAAATATTCTTCCACACCTAAATCATATAACTGCGCTTCGTCTTCAAGACGATATAAATCCATATGGTACAATGGCAAATGACCGGAAAAATATTCATTGATAATAACAAATGTCGGACTATTAACAAACTCGTCCACACCCAAACCTTCGGCTAAGCCCTGGGTAAAAGTGGTTTTACCAGCACCTAAATCCCCTTCCAAAAGCAGTATATCGCCCGGTTTAAGTACATCACCAATTTTCTTTCCGAGATTTAGAGTATCTTCATGTGATGCTAAGATCATTGCACTAATCCTTTCTATGCAAAAAAGGTGTTTCAGATCAACTGAAACACCTCATTCATACATGGGCCCACTTGGCATCGAACCAAGGACCGTCCGGTTATGAGCCGGATGCTCTGCCGCTGAGCTATAGGCCCATGATGTTAAAAACATCTATGACAGTATAGCGCAAAGCAACATACTAGTCAAGATAATCTTTCAGCTTGCGGCTTCTGCTAGGATGTCTCAATTTGCGTAAAGCTTTCGCTTCAATTTGTCGAATACGTTCACGGGTAACGCCAAATTCTTGACCAACTTCTTCCAATGTACGAGAACGTCCATCATCTAAACCAAAGCGGAGTCTTAACACCTTTGCTTCTCGAGGTGTCAGAGTTTCCAATACCTCTTCAAGTTGTTCTTTTAATAAAATATAGCTAGCTGCTTCATCAGGAGCCGGTGCATCTTCATCTTCGATGAAGTCACCCAAATGACTATCTTCTTCTTCACCAATTGGTGTTTCAAGAGATACTGGCTCTTGTGCCACCTTTTGAATTTCACGAACACGATCCGGTGTTAAATCCATTACAGCACCAATTTGCTCCGGCGTAGGATCTGTCCCTAATTCCTGCAACAACTGACGAGAAACTCTTACAAGTTTATTGATGGTTTCTACCATATGCACGGGAATACGGATGGTTCTCGCTTGGTCAGCGATGGCTCTAGTGATAGCCTGTCTAATCCACCAAGTGGCATACGTACTGAATTTAAAGCCTTTTTTGTAGTCAAACTTCTCAACCGCTTTTAAAAGCCCAAGATTCCCTTCTTGAATCAAATCCAAGAACAACATCCCACGCCCCACATAGCGTTTAGCAATACTAACTACAAGACGAAGGTTCGCTTCAGCAAGTTGATTTTTTGCTTCTTCATCGCCTTCTTGCATACGACGCGCCAACTCAACTTCTTCATCAGCTTTCAAAAGTGGTACTCGACCAATTTCTTTCAGATACATACGAACCGGGTCATCAATGCCAACATCATCCGGAATAGAGAGGTCCAATTCGATTTCTTCATCTTCCTCTACATTTTTGAAGTCATCTTCTGTTGGTTCAATATCATCATCACTTGGCTCGCTGTCATCATCCTTCAAATTGATCCCAATTTGGTTTAATTGTTCAAACAGGATTTCCATTTCATCCGGAGAAAGATCCATTTTACCAAGGGCGTCGCCTATTTCTTCATAGGTAAGCTCGCCTTTCTTTTGACCAAGAGCCAATAATTGCACAATGGCTTGTTTAGCATTCTCTCTTTTTGATCCATCTTTCGCTTTTTCTGCCATTATTGCTTGTCTCCTCTCATTTTGTCTTCGAACTGAGTTTTTTTCTGACGTACCGCTTCCAATTCAATCAAAGCTTGCTCCATATCGTCGGATAATCCACCCTTCTCTAAAGATCCAATTTTATTTAAAAGCGCTTGGTAGCGCTTGTTAATAAAGTCATATTGCAATTCCATAACGGAACGCTCCATAATACCAACCATCACATCTTGTTGAGGTGATGGGTCCGTCACGGTTTGCAAAGTCATACATGCTTGTGCAAACAAGCTGCTAAGTTCAACACTTAATCGTGATGCATCAATTGTTTTTTCTGTTTTGTATTGTTCTAGAAACGCCTGATAAATATCGCGCAGCGATGTTTGAAACAACCTTGCACCACCTGCAGTTTCTATATTTTCACAAAACGACGGTATATTAATCAATCCATTAAGAAGAACGACTTCATTTTTAGGATATTTAATCGGTCGCTGTATTTCTTGTGAAGCATGCAACGCTTCGTTTCCATGAGAATGCTCTCTACGCTTTTTTCCGCGGCGATAAGCATTCAGTTCTGTTTTTATTGCTTGCTCACTCAAAAATAACTGTTCTGCGGTATTTTTTATAGCAATTTCGATTTCAGCCTGATGACGCATACGTGCCAAATAAGGAAGTGCATCATTTAACACTTCAAGTTTTACATCAATGCCCTCCCCAGGATGCTGTTTCTGAAATTGCTGCAACCGAAATAAATAGCTATTTGTCGCACCTTCCAAAAGTTTTTGAAAAGCTTCAACACCATGCGCTTTAATATATTCGTCCGGATCTTTATTGTCCGGGATTGCTAATACACGCACTTTCCCGCCGGCATTTTCAATTAAATCCAAGCTCTTCATTGTTGCTCGAATACCGGCACTGTCACCGTCAAAAGCCGTTACGAAGTTATACGTGTAACGCATCAATAATTTGATTTGCTCCTCGGTCAATGCTGTTCCCAAAGGAGCCACACAATAAGGAATACCGGCTTGATGGCATGCGATGACATCCATATAACCTTCCACAATAAGGACTTGGTCCTTAGCTCGAATAGAGGATTTACTCATATCTAGGCCATATACCATTTTTCCTTTATGAAAAATGCCGCTATCTGGAGAATTCATATATTTCTGCGGTGCTTTTTCAGCATCAATAATACGACCACCGAAAGCCACTACATGACCGTTAGCATCTTTAATAGGAAACATCAGTCGATCTCTAAATCGGTCATAGCAACCATTTCCATTATTACGCGCACTCACAAGCCCTAATTCAAGCAAATCTTCATCTGAGGCGCCCTTCTTTTTTAGATAGGTATAGAGCCCACTCCAACCTTCCAAACAACCACCCAATTGAAATTTATTAATAGCATCCTCTTGCAATTGACGTTTTTCTAAGTAAGAACGATAAGCATCGCCATTTTTCGAATGCAACACAGCTTGGTAATAAAACGCCGCAAATTCATTCCATTTTAGCAAACGATCGCGCTTTTGTGCAGCTCTACGATCACTTTCACTTTGTCGTTGTTCCGGAATTTTGACGCCAACTTCATCAGCCAACTTTCTTACCGCTTCCGGAAATGTAAGGTGCTCAATTTCCATAAGAAATTTAAACACATTACCACCTACACCACATCCAAAACAGTGAAAGATTTGTTTGCTCGGTGAAACAGAAAAAGAAGGGGTTTTTTCATTATGAAAAGGGCATAAACCAGTATAGTTCTGCCCTTGTTTTTTTAATGGTACATATCGGCCAACGACATCTACAATATCTGCGCGATCAATGACTTCATTGATAATCTCTTGCGGAATTCTCCCCCTTGACTCGCTCATGGTAGGCCTCCTTTTCAGCATGTAGTAACTGTCAAAAACCGATATTCGTTTTATTATATCATTTTTAACATTCAAAGTACAGCGTTTTCTCGAATAAAAGATCGTGGTATTGTTAAATCTTTAAATATTTCAACGCAATAATTATCGGTCATCCCTGAAATGTAATCAGCGACGGCACGCTCTTTCCCTTCTAAACTTGCCACACATTGATAAAACGCCGGCATTTTATCAATGTGATTCATAAAATAATCAAAAAGAAATTCAACAATAAAGCTTGCACGTTCACGTTCTAAAGAACACACCTCTCCTTGATACACTTCATCAAACATGAATGAACGCAAACCTCGCAATGCCTTGTCAATATCCGGACTAAAGCCCAATACCCGCTCACCTTGCCAATCTTCAGACATCATCAATTGTCCTTGTGTAATTAAATCAGACACGAGGGTGGTAATTCTGTCACTTAAATTTTGCCCCAATACCGCGGTATATTCTTTTGGCAAGTCTGCTTCAGTAAATATATTTGCCCGAATGGTGTCATCGATGTCATGCTGTACATAGGCTATTTTATCACTTAAGCGGATAATCTGGCCTTCTAGAGTTGATGCATGGGTGGCATTACGACTAAATCCACTATGATGTGCAACACCGTCCAAAACCTCCCAAGAGAGGTTCAGCCCTCGCTTTTCTCCATGTTTTTCTATTTTAGCAAGGACACGCACACTGTTTAAATTGTGTTTAAATCCGTGTGGCATACACCGATTGAGTACATTTTCTCCACAATGTGCAAAAGGCGTATGTCCCACATCGTGCGCAAGCGCAATCGCCTCAATCAAATCACAATTCAATCCGAGTGCTCGACCGATTGTTTTTGCTATTTGATTAACCTCCAAGGTATGTGTTAAGCGTGTACGGTAGTGATCATTGCCCGGAGAAATATATACTTGCGTCTTATGCTTAAGCCGTCTAAATGCTTTTGAATGAATAATACGGTCTCTATCACGCATAAAACAGGTCCGAACACAATCTTCCTCTTCATGACGCTGTCTGCCTCGACTATCTCGAGCCAAGGTCGCATAGGGCGATAGCATCGTAGCTTCTTGCACTTCAAGTTTTTCCCTAATCATATCGCAACACCTCCAAGGTGCAAATAAAACAATTAATCATACATTATATTTACTAAAAGATTAAAGAAAAAACAAGGGCTTTCCATCAATTTGGTGGAAAGCCCTTGTTGAATTTTACATTAAATTAGCGAGGATTTCTAATTTGCGCTTGAGCAGCTGCAACACGTGCAATAGGAACACGATAAGGAGAGCAACTTACGAAGGTCAAGCCCGCTTCATGGCAGAATTCAATGGAACTTGGTTCCCCGCCATGTTCACCGCAAATACCGAAGGTCAATTCTTCCTTCACGCCCTTGCCGTTACGTACAGCATGTTCAACTAAGAAGCCAACAGCTTTTCTATCAAGAACAGCAAATGGATTATCTTTCAAAATCTTTTGTTGCAAGTAGATTGGCATGAACTTCCCTTCTGCATCGTCACGAGAGAAGCCCAAAGTGGTTTGAGTCAAGTCATTGGTACCGAAAGTGAAGAAATCACAATGAGGTGCAATTTCATCAATAAGCAGGCACGCACGTGGTAATTCAAGCATTGCCCCAACCTTATAAGGAATTTCCATGCCTTGTTCTTCCATCACAGTTTTGGCTACATCATCAATTTCAGCACGAAGGATTTCAACTTCCTTGGAATCAATTACCAATGGAATTTCAATTTCAACATGAATGTCCTTGCCTTCCTTCATAAGTTGTGCGGTTGCTTGCAAAATAGCACGCGCTTGCATTCTGTAAATGTCTGGATAGGTAACACCAAGACGGCAACCACGATGCCCAAGCATCGGGTTCATTTCATGCAAGGATTTAACCTTCTTAAGAAGTTCTTCCTTTTCTTCAATAACCTTTACATCGCCACCAGTGTGCTTCATATCATTGATTTCGAGCATCAATTTTTCCATGTTAGGCAAGAATTCGTGCAATGGTGGGTCCAATAAGCGGATGGTAGTTGGAAGCCCTTGCATCGCATCCAAAATGCCATAGAAATCTTCTTGTTGGAATGCAAGCAATTTGCTCAATGGTTCTTTTCTCGCTTCTTCATCCGGTGCAAGAATCATTTCTTGAACGATTGGCAAACGTTCAACTTCCATAAACATGTGTTCAGTACGACACAAACCAATCCCAGTTGCACCAAATTCAAGTGCTTTACGTGCATCACGAGGATTATCCGCGTTAGCATGTACGCCCAAGCCATTTTCACCGGTGATTTCATCACACCATGCAAGGATTTGTTGGAAATCATCGCCAAGTTCCGGAGGAATAACAGGTACTTCACCCAAAATAACATTCCCGTTAGAACCATCAATGGTAATAATATCGTCCTTTTTCAAAAGGAGCTCACCAACGGTCATAGTGCCTTTTTCAACATCAAGTTTCAAGGCTTCGCAGCCGCATACGCAGCAACGCCCCATCCCACGCGCAACAACCGCAGCATGACTGGTCATCCCACCACGGCTGGTCAACACGCCTTGTGCAGTAACAATCCCGTGAATATCATCAGGAGTGGTTTCGTTACGAACAAGAATGACTTTTTCACCCATTTGACCACGTTTTTCCGCTTCATCAGCAGTAAATACAATGGCACCACTTGCCGCACCAGGAGATGCAGGCAAACCGGTAGCGATTACATTAAGTTCTGCCTTAGGGTCGATGCTTGGGTGCAAAAGCTGATCCAATTGTTGTGGATCAATACGCAATACAGCGGTATCTCTATCAATGATACCTTCCTTATACATATCTACTGCACAGCGAACAGCAGCTGCAGTGGTACGCTTTGCATTACGAGTTTGAAGAATAAAGAGTCTACCGTTTTCAATGGTAAATTCGATATCCTGCATATCTTTGTAGTGGTTTTCCAACAATTGGCAGGTATCGGTAAATTGCTTAAACGCTTCAGGCAAATCATTTTGCAAGCGAGAAATATGTTGTGGGGTACGAATACCGGCAACAACGTCTTCCCCTTGCGCGTTAATGAGATATTCACCATATAATTCTTTAACGCCGGTTGCTGGGTTACGAGTAAACGCAACCCCAGTCCCAGAGGTAGGCCCCATGTTACCAAATACCATGGATTGTACGTTAACAGCGGTACCGATATCATCCGGAATCTTGTTGATGCGACGATATACAATTGCACGGTTATTACCCCAAGATTCAAATACAGCGGTAATAGCCAAGGTCAGTTGTTCCTTTGGATCTTGAGGAAAATCAAAACCTTTTTCTTTGTTAACAAGCGCTTTATAAAGGCCAATCAATTCCTTAAGGCTTTCAACGTTCAATTCATAGTCGTCCTTAACGCCTTGTTTTACTTTAATTTTTTCAATTAAATTGTCGAACTTATAGGAATCCATCCCCATAACAACGTTAGAGTACATTTGAATAAATCTGCGATAGCAGTCGAGTGCAAAACGTTCATCACCGGTAAGGGCAGCAAAACCTTCTACAGTTACGTCGTTCAAACCGAGATTCAATACTGTATCCATCATCCCCGGCATGGAAATAGCCGCACCGGAACGTACAGATACCAAGAGAGGGTTGGAAGCATCGCCAAACTTCTTGCCGGTCTTTTCTTCTAATGCAGCCATAGCACCCCAAGCTTCATCTAAAAGACCTTCAGGCAACTGACGTTTAGCATTAAAAAAGTCATTGCAAGCTTCAGTGGTAATAGTGAACCCTTGAGGAACCGGCAAGCCAATCTTGGTCATTTCTGCCAAGTTTGCGCCCTTCCCACCCAAGAGAGCACGCATATCTTTATTACCTTCTTCAAATAAGTAAACAAATTTCTTAGCCAATGATATTCTCTCCTCTGTCATAGTAAATTTGCAGAATAATACTAGCAGTTTCTTCTACAGCTTTATGAGTCACATCAATCACCGGACAACCAATACGACGCATGATTTTCTCCGAGTATTCCAGTTCATCCAAAATTCTGCCAAGATCGGTATAATCAGTGGTACTCGTTACCCCCAATCCTTTTACTCGTTCATGACGAATTTCTCCCAAAATATCCGGTTGAATGGTTAATCCAATAATTTTGTTTTTAGGAATTTCAAATAATCTTTCACTCACTCTTACTTCCGGAACCAGCGGAACATTAGCCACTTTAATCCCACGATAAGCCATATACATAGAAAGTGGTGTTTTCGATGTTCTGGAAACCCCAACTAGAATAAGGTCGGCATTTTCTATGCCACGAACATCCTTACCATCATCGTATTTAATCGCAAATTCCATGGCTTCAATTTTTTTAAAATAGCTTTCATCCATTCGCTGAATCAACCCCGGCTTACCGGCAGGCTTAATTCCCGTCAAAGATTCAAATGCGTAAAACGGACTGTCCAACACGTCACAATATTTAATGCCACGTTGCTTACAAAACCCAATCACATATTCTTTTAACTGTTCTACGACCAGCGTAAACATTAGAATACTATCTTTAGGATCTATACGCTCTAACACATCGGTAATGTATGCAGTGTCTTCTACAAACGGAATGTGTTTGTAGGAAACTTCAATTCCTGGAAACTGATTCGCCGCCGCACGAGCAACATACTGTGCAGTCTCACCGATAGAATCCGATAAAATATAAACCGATACTTTTTGCACTTGGTTCATCACAATTCTTCTCCTGCGTATCCATAGCCTATGTCAACAAAAGCACGCACCACGTTTGTTTTAGTAAACCGGCCTAATACTTCAAATTGGTCAACACCAACTTTTTTTACAACCGGCAGACCATCAATTTCATGCGTAATTAATTTTTGTGCAGCGTTCCACAGACTCTCATCAGGAGTTGTCATAATAATGTTCGGCATTCTGGTCATAATAACACTTACCGGCACTTTGTGCATGTCCGTTGTCCCAATCGCCAATTTGAGGAGATCTTTTCGGGAAAGAACACCTTCCAATAAACCATCCTCATTCACAATAAACAAGGTGCCGATATTATTAATAAACAGTGATACGAGTGCATCGTAAGCAGTCGCTTTTTCGTTCACAACCACCGGCATACTTTGATAATCAGAAACAGACATTTGAATCATCTTCATATAAATGTCATATCCCTGGCGAGATTGGCTGTAATAATAACCAACACGTGGTCTTGCTTCCAACAAACCTAATTGCGTTAAAAAGGTTAAATCAGAACGTAAGGATGCACGCGTTGTTTTCATCAAAGCTGCGATTTTATCGCCGGTAATCGGACTCTGTGCTTTCACAATATCCAGAATTTGAAGTTGTTTTTCATTGAGTCGAATAAGACTTCTCCTCCTTTCGCTCTCGCATAATATTATTATGACTCATAATTGAACAATTTGCAACACAAAATAACGAATTATGAGTCTTAATAATGATAAGTTTTGTGGCACGCCTACTACTATAATATCGCAAAAGGACAAGGCCTCTTCAAAAAAAGAAGCCTTGTCCTCTGTTTACTAAGATCTGAAATTATTAAATTGCAAACTAATACCGTAATCGTTGTTCTTCAAATTAGCAATTACCGCTTGCAAATCGTCAATTTTCTTCCCGCTTACACGAATTTTATCATCCATATACTGGGTTTGTACTTTAAGTTTACTGTCCTTAATATCCTTAGAAATTTTCTTTGCTAAATCTTTTTCAATCCCTTGCTTAATGGTCACCATTTGGCGCACACTACCGCCGGCAGCAGCTTCCACTTTGCCGTATTCAAGATTGTCAATAGGAACTTGACGTTTGATAAATTTAGATTGAAGAATATCCACCACACTCTTTAAGTGCATATCATCACCGGTGGTAATCTTTAAACCGTTGTTTTCGAGAACAATTTCAGTATTTACACCCTTGAAGTCATAGCGTTGGCTGATTTCCTTTTCAGCTTGATTGACAGCATTGGTTACTTCCGCCATATTTACTTCAGAAACAATATCAAAAGTTGCGTCTTTAGCCATAATATCTACTCCTTAGAATAAAATTGAACCTGGTGTGCGTGGAAACGGAATCACATCTCTAATGTTGCTCATTCCGCTTAGATACATTAACAATCTTTCAAAGCCAACACCAAAACCGGCATGCTCTACGCCACCAAAACGACGTAAATCTAAGTACCAATCATACGCATTGGTGTCCATGCCTAATTGTTCCATGCGTGCAATCAAATGATCCACACGTTCCTCACGTTGACTGCCTCCAATGATTTCGCCGATGCCCGGTACCAACAAATCAACTGCTGCAACCGTTTTTTCATCATCGTTCATGCGCATGTAAAAGGCTTTAATGTCCTTCGGATAATCAGTCAGGAACACAGGCCCCTTGATGATTTCTTCCGTTAAGAAACGTTCGTGTTCGCTTTGTAAGTCAATGCCCCATTCCACTGGGTAATCAAATTTTTTATTGGACTTCAAAAGCAAGTCCACAGCTTCAGTATAATTCATTCTTACAAATTCTGCATTCTTTATTGCATCCAAACGGGCAATTAATCCTTTTTCAATGCGTTGGTCAAAGAAATCCATTTCATCCGGCAAGCGATTGAACGCACTTTCAATCATAAACTTGATAAAATCTTCCGCAAGTTGAATATCGTCTTGCAAATTTGCAAATGCAATTTCCGGCTCGATCATCCAAAATTCAGCTGCATGACGGGTCGTATTTGAATTTTCAGCACGGAAAGTTGGACCAAAGGTATACACATTTTGAAATGCGAGGGCATAGGCTTCGGCATTAAGTTGTCCGCTCACCGATAAATTTGCTGGACGACCAAAAAATTCTTTATCATCCCCTGCGGATATACCAAACATTTCCCCAGCACCTTCCGCATCACTGGCGGTAATAATCGGGGTATGGGTATAAACAAACCCTCGTTCTTGGAAAAATTGATGTACCGCATAAGCCATCACTGAACGCATTCTAAATACCGCAGAAAACGTATTGGTGCGTGGACGCAAATGTGCTTGTGTACGCAGATACTCGAATGTGTGTCGTTTCTTTTGCAAAGGATACTCAGAAGGTGCTTGGTTTAAAATCTCTAACTCGGTTACTTGAATTTCAAAATCTTGTTTTCCGCCTTCGGTGCACTTCACAAACCCTTCGCAATGCAATGCACTCCCTACCGTCAAACGGCCAATGGCTTCGAAGTTTTCCAGCTCATTACCATATACCAATTGCACATTTTTCAAAGTGGTCCCATCATTTAATTCAATGAAGCCGAATTCTTTCGATTTACGTACTGTACGTACCCAACCGTTTAATAGGACTTTCTTTGCATCATACGCTTGATAATCTTTCATTAAATCTTGCAATAACACGCTTCGACTCTCTCCCCTATTCCAAAGTAATGCGACCAATCTTATTATCTCTAAAATCTTTAATGATAATATGAGAGGTCTTAAGGTCGTCCACCTTATTTCCTCGAACGATTGCGCCACGCTTTCGTCCAATGGTTTGCATCATTTCGTAGGTATCCATTGCACCCACTTCTTCCGGCACTAGCTCATAGCGTTCCGCCAATTGATTCGGATATTTTTCTTGAACGATTTTCAAGAAACGAAAAGCAATTACTTCCCAAACAAAAACCTCATCGCTAATAGCACCTGTCATCGCCAGCTTATAACCGACTTCTTGGTCTTCAAACTTATGCCAAAGCATCCCAGGCGTATCTAAAAGCTCAATGTCATCGGTCAATCGAACCCATTGCTTACCTTTCGTCACCCCTGGCTTATTGCCGGTCGTTGCAACGCCTTTTCCAAGAAGCATATTGATAAATGTACTTTTCCCTACATTAGGAATGCCTACTACCATAACGCGAATCGGAACATTTGTAGCGCCTTTTTCAAGATAACGTTGACGTTTAGCTTCTGTTAAAGAATGTAAGGCTTCAACAACGGATTGAATCAACTTCTTACGACCACTTGTAGAATTTACGGAAATCGCCAAGTTTTTATTATTTGTATATTTTTTAATCCAATACTGAGTGCGATCTGGATCGGCCAAATCAGCCTTATTTAAAATAATGAGGCGTGGACGTTTATTTCCAATAATTTGCCCCAATAGAGGATTGCGGCTGCTTTCCGGAATACGTGCATCTACCAATTCAATCACCACGTCCACCAAACGTAGTTCTTCTTCAATAACACGTCTTGCTTTGGCCATATGGCCAGGAAACCATTGAATATCCATTAATTCAAACCTCCTATGTGGGCAAACGGCCAGTAAATAAATTGCGCCTTCCCAATCAAATATTCTTCAGGAACAAAACCCCAAGCGCGACTGTCACTCGAATTGTTACGATTATCGCCCATCATAAAATATTCCCCCTCTGGGATTGTGATAGGACCATAATCCGGCATATTTGTTCCTTCATTAAGATACGTTTCCTTTAATGGCGTGCCATCAATAAACACCGTGTTATTTTTAATTTCTAAGGTCTCGCCCGGAAGGCCAATTAAACGCTTTACATAATCGACCTCTTTAAGCCCCTGTTCCTCATTTGGCGGATACTTAAAGACTACAACATCACCGCGTTCTGGTTCATGCATTTTATAGGAGAGTTTCGTAACAGCCACATGATCATTGATTTCTAAGGTCGGCACCATTGATTCACTTGGCACATAAAACATTCCTAAAAAGAATGTTCTTATTACAAACACAATAGCCAATGCAATAAATACCGGCAGAATGTACTCCTTAAAAATACTTGTCTTTTGTTTTTCTTCAGCTTCGCTCAAAATATCACCTGCTCTCTATCTTCATCCATAACGAATAGTTCATTTTTCATTTTCATCCAAAACTTTAGACTACCTGTTAGTATAGCATGCTCCCGCACCCTCGTCAAAACTTTACAACACTCTTATCAGCCTTCACTATTATATACAATCACTTGAATGATTATACATGTATTTTCAATCTCTTTTCTAAAAAAATTCGCTAAACCTATTATTAACAACAAGATTTTGGCATCCTATTGTATTGTTAAAAAAATGAATGATTATGCCATTATTTGGCTCATGATGACATTCTATAACTTGACACAATTCATAGATTCATTTATTCTAATTTTATCTTTATTATAG
>USCP01000023.1 GCA_900553245.1 uncultured Peptococcaceae bacterium | reverse complement strand
TCGGCAATATATGCCACCTCGCCATCCTTAAAGATTGAAATCCCGGTCGTACCGCCACCGATGTCTACGACTGCACCGTTTTTCATTTGTAGCACTAGGTTTGCTGCTGTGGATTCATCCAATAGCTTGGTACATTCAAAGCCTGCACCTTCAATGACATTTTTCACGGCGCCACCGTCTAAGGCGTCGGTTCCCGGAGGAATCGCCCCGGCGGCGTATATCAATTCAACACCGAGGGCGTCTTCGATTTCTTCTTTCAGTTCGCGGACGATTTGTACAGCGCCGATATAGTCTACCACCATGCCGTCACGCACCACATCCGCATAACGGTAGGCACCGGCAATAGGTTCTTTGTTTTCATCCAATACAGCAATGACCACACAGGCAGTCCCTAAGTCCACACCGGTGTAATAAACCGAAGAACGCGTCTTCTTTGGATGCTTAACAACTTTTTCAAATGCATCGACCATCGCGTCGCAATAGTCGAAGGTTAGATTTTTTTCTTGCATGCCTTGCCTCCTATCGCAGAACAAATGAGTTGTGAGAGCTTATTGGTGATTTGGTGGAGCTTTCTGAGGAGTGAATCGGTGCCATCCTGCTTGATGCCACGCATTTCAATCTCCTTAGCAAAGAGCGCCACTTCACTGCGCAAGCGACTTAAAAGCACCAAGGTGCGGCCGTTTTCCAGCTGCAAATGGAATTCACCAATGGTCACACATTCATCCAAGGCTGTGCTGAAGTTGGCTTCATTGATGCCTTCACAAGGACTGAGGCATAAATCGGCCACCTCACATTTTCCTTCTATATAGAGTGCCAATAGACAAAATTGACGCCCTAGGTCGGTGACCTGTTGTGCCAAAGGTACATCGACCATCGTAAGGTCCTGAGCGGTCAAAAGAAAGGTCGGCTTGAGGCAATTGATTTTTAAGAGGAGCCATTCCCGCTCTATGTTGTCCATCGACGCACTTTGTGTCACTTCCGGTTGAGGTGCGGTTGCCTCCTTTTTGCGTTCATACATATCCACGCCCAGGTCCAACAAATATTGTCTTGCCCCCGGAGTGAGCCTTGCACCCGCTGGAAGCGCATAACTGGTAAAGGGAGTTGCTTTATAGGTTGCGCGCAAATCCGCTTCGGTTATAAACTTCATCAAATCCCTTTCCTTTCTTTTAATTCATTGAGACAAGCGCATAGCATCGTGGCATCTCTACCGTCAAAAAAGACAGTTTCTTCACCGATACCGGCTGCCAGGCACTGCTTATAAACGCGCTCTGGGTCGGTACATTCTTCTCTATAATGGGTGATCACCCCTATCACGGGGATGCGAAAGGCCTTGGCAAAGCCCGGCGAATACAGGCTTTCCTTCGCCCTTGCATCAAAGAGCATCAACACACACCAGGCATCCTGTGCCAGCGCAATCAAGTGACGATACATCCATGTGTTTTCCAAATAGGCACTCGGTACATCAATGGTAGCCTTAGCATAAATCGTATCCTGAACACGACGCACCGGACCAGGGTCCGCGTTAATGTACTTTGCCAGTGTGCTTTTGCCACTGCCCCTCGGGCCGATAATCAATATCCGCTTTCTTTTCATGTACGTGTCATAGGCACGATGTCAAAGGCGAGCATGGTCTGTAGGGTATCCAAAACTGCCTGTAGTGCTGTTTCAACGCTTTGGACATCTCCGCTTATTAACACAGAGCCTGTAAAGCGATCCAAAAAACCGATTTCCACATCTGCTGTTTTAGTCGCAATGTCAGCGGCAATAATGGCTGTTTCGTAGGGCGTCAAATTAAGAATGCCAATGGCACCGGCTTCATCAATGCCGAGTCGTTCGTAAATGTCCGCCATCGGCGAAGCAATTACGTGGGCCAAAGTCACCTGTTTACCGGGTACTGTCTCTTGAATAATGCGTGCCATGTCTTGATCGTCAAAAGCCCCCATCGGCCATCCTCCTTCCTCAGCAGGATTCCTTAGTGTCGAACCACCACCACCGGAAACTGCTCATTTTTTAACCAGCCTTCAATACGGTCTAAATCCGCATCATCCAAGCTGGGATCACCGTCAATGGCATAGTCCATGCCAAGCTGAACGTATTTATTAACCCCCAGCTTGTGATACGGCAGCAGGTCAATACCACGGAAATTTTTGAAATCCTTGTAAGGTGTCAGGAAATCAATCACTGCACGAATTTCTTCCTCACTGTCATTGATGCCCTTCAAAAGTGGCATACGCACCTTTACATTGGCACGCTTCATTAAAAGCATTTCCAGATTTTCCAGAATCATCTCATTGCGTACGCCGGTCAGCTGTGCATGACGCTCTGGGTCCATGTGTTTAATATCAAAGAGGAACAAGTCAACCACCTCGGCAAAACGAAGGAAGGTGTCCTTTTTGGTATAGCCACAGGTTTCAATGGCAGTATGCAGCCCCTCACGTTTGCACGCCATCAAAAGATTGATGGCAGCTTCCGGTTGTGCGGTGACCTCGCCACCGCTTAGGGTCACCCCACCACCGGAATGTTCATAAAAACTGCGGTCTTCTTCGAGATACGCCAAAAGCTCAGAGATAGACGCCTCTTCACCTGCCACCTTTAGCGTCGCCTGCATGCACGCATTCACACAAGCGCCACAGCCGATACATTGCTTATCGCGATCGACAGTATGCGTGCCATCGGAGGAAATAAGATGAATCCCCTGCGGACAGGCTGACACACAAGCCCCACATCTTACACATGCGGTGGGTTTAAGCATGATTTGATAGCGACGCTCCAGCCCTTCCGGGTTCGCACACCACTTGCAACGAAGCGGACAGCCTTTGAAAAACACCATACTACGAACCCCCGGCCCATCGTACAGGTTGTACTTTTGCTTGTTAAAAATGAAAGCCTTGCGTTCAATCATGTGTTGCTCATTCATGGAGTCCGCTCCTTTCTTTGTCGTGTATTAAAATTCTTTCAATACGGTTCTACTAATGATTTCGTCTTGTACATCCTTGCAAAGTTCGGTGAAGAAAGCACTGTAACCTGCCACACGAACCACTAAGTCTTTATAGCGTTCCGGATGCTTTTGTGCATCCAAGAGGGTTTTGTTATCCATGTAGTTAAACTGCATTTCACCATTGCCCAAAGAGCACGCCGTACGCAAGAGGGTGATAATCCCATTTTCCCCTTCCGGCGTATCCAAAAGCCCTGCCATGAGTTTAAAGTTATGCACCATCCCTAAATTCATGTTGTCGTTAGAAAGTTTAGAAATCGTCTTAATAATGGCGGTTGGGCCCTTAAAATCGGCGCCTTGGGTTGGACTAATCCCATCGGACAATGGCATCCAAGCCTCACGTCCGCCGGCAGATGCACCGGTCATTTGACCAAATGGGGTATTATTGGAAATGGACAAGGTCCCGTGGGTCATTACGGAATAGAGTGTCTTGTATTTTCTATGCTCCATTTCAGTGAAGTTAATCAAATCAGCCGCAATATAGTCCACATAATCGTCATCATTACCATACTTTGGTGCATCTAAGCAATCTTTCTTGATATCTTCATACCCTACAAAGTCCGCTTTCAATGCTTCATTTAATTGTTTAAGGGTGTATTTGTGATCGTCAAAAACGAGCTTACGAATCGCCGCCATCGCATCGGCATAAGTCGCAAGACCGGACCACACGACCCCTGGGCCAAAGTTATACATGGCACCGCCGGCAGAAACGTCGCGGCCGTTTTCCATGCAGCCTTCGTACATGATGCTCATGAGTGGCTTTGGTGCTAATTCACGATGAACACGTTGAGAAATAACGGTAGCCACCGCGGTCCATTTGGTCACATATTTGATTTGCTCTTTTACCGCTACATCAAAGGCTTCAAAGGTCGTGTATTGATCCAAATCCCCTAAATCCGGTGTCACTTGCTTGCCATACCAAAGCGGTACCCCATGATTCAATACCAATTCAATACAAATCGGCCATTGGGTGTAGGAGGTGGAGGTCCATTGATAAAGGCGACCGGATTTTTGCGGTTCCACGCAACCCATCAAGCAATAGTCGCGAGCGTCTTCGATGGAAACCCCCTTAGCGAGCATCATTTTGATATGGGTATCGTCAAAGTGACACGCCGGAAAGCCCATGCCGGAACGTACTACGTCTACAATTTTCTTCATATATTTATGAGGGGATTTATTGTGGATACGGCAAGCCAAGGATGGTTGATAAATCTTGACATGTCGCACGGCATCCATCAAGAGATAGGTCAATTCGTTGGTGGCATCACGGCCATCACGCGTTACACCGCCCACACACATGTTGACGAATGGTTGATACCCGGCAAAGAACTTAGAACCGCCTTCACTGGTAATCCACATCATTTCACTCATTTTAATGAGCATGCAACCAGCCAATTCAAAAGCCTTGAAATTGTCGATGGCACCACTTTCCAAATCGTGCTTATAGAATGGATACATGTATTGGTCCACACGGCCAATGCTCATCCCGGTTTGGTTTTCTTCTACCGGAAGCAAGGATTCGATGGTCCACACGGCTTGAATCGCTTCCCAGAATGTTTCCGGCTTATGTGCCGGTACACAGGCATTGACCTTAGCAATTTCCAAAAGCTCTTGTTTGCGTTTTGGATTGCTTTCCTTGGCAGCCAATTCGAGGGCATATTCGCTCATTCTCTTGGCATAAATCATGACACCTTCAGTGGTATCGATGACGGATTTATAAAAATAGATTTTTTCGAGATCATCCGGATGGTCATAGCTTAATTGGTCCAAATGTTCTTGGGCCTCTTTTTGAATGTCGAGCATCCCTTTTTTCATCAGGATTACGTCGTAACCCGGGTTAGAGTCCCCACCCCCGTTTAATGCGTGGTAGGAACAATCGGATACGAAGGATTCACCGGAAAGCTCCCATACACCTGCTTCGCGGTATTGGCTTTCGCAGTATTCGTCGACAGACTTGCCTTCCCAGAATGGGAACAATTCTTCACGCATGATTCGCTTGTCTTCTTCGGAAATATAAAATGGGTCCTGTGGACGTTCACCGATGGTATCGATTTCATCCACCATCCAACGCCAAGCAATATCCGGAGAGAATGCCCCAGCACGTGGTGCCCCGTTTGGTGCACCAACAATGAGTTCATTGTCTTGAATAACAAGCGGTGCGGTTTCGCAGCAATACTTAAAGCACTTTGCACGCAACACAATTTTTGGCATCCCCGGATTTTCGCGGGTAATTTTTGTTACCGCGCGGGCTCTGTGGGTGGTAATAGAAGGCACCTGCTTTAAGAAGTTTTCTTTTAACTTCACCAAGCGTTCGGTTGGTCCGAGTGGGACCCCATCTTCGTCTACTTCGGTGGTTGCAGCGGCAATAGAAGAATAGTACGGCTGCTTTTCTTCACCGTTTGCAGCGGTACTTTCTTGAGCAGCCGGTGCACTGGCTGCTGCCTTTGGCACAGAAGCAATTTCACCGGAAACGGCTTCAAACATTTTCATTAAGGATTGTCTTTCTTCTTCAGACATATTTTTTGTTGCTTGCGCAATCTTATCGGAAAATTCACGGATATCCAAATGACTCCCTCACTTTCGTTATTGTGTGATTAACGGCTACGTACGTTTTTCAGAGCTTCTTCAAGCAATGTTCTTAGTGTATCCAGGCGAAGCGCCGCCTCTTCGGGAGCATCCGCCTTACGACAATCGGAACCAGCGGGAGCACCCACGCCCAATTCCTCTATACGTCGTACGCCATAGCCAATTTTACGTTTATAAATCAAATTCATTGGTGATACATTATCGGTGGTAATCCCCTGTCCCACAACGCCACTCCCTAAGGTCATTGCCGGGAACAGATTGGTCGTCATCCCCATGCTCCCATACACCGCAGGTGTGTTAATGAGCATGCGACCGACCGGTTTTTTCAGTGCAAACTGTTCAATAACTGCTTCATCCTTGGAGTGAATCACTAGGGTATGGCCGCTGCGCTCTGTAATCAAAAGCTCAATGCATTTCTCGCAGGCATTCATCCAGTCATCCTCAATAAAATAACTCAAGACCGGACAAAGTTTTTCCTTGGAATAAGGGTTATGCGCTGACACATAGCGTTGTGGCACAATGAGGACCTTTGTCTGTACCGGCACATCAATCTTTGCCCACTTTGCAAGGCTCAATGCCGATTTTCCAATGGCCTCGGGATTGGCAGTGCCATCCTTAAAGTAAAAGATTTTTCCCAAACGTGCCGCTTCCTCCTCATTGAGAAAATAGCCACCGTGGCGTTCTAACGCGCTATGGAGCTCTTTTTCAATAGGACCGTCTACTACAATAGACTGTTCTGCTGCACTCACCACACCATAATCAAAGGTCTTGCTGGCTACGATGTCGCGCGCCGCCTGCTCAATATCAGCACTTCGTTCAATAAAAGCCGGACCGTTTCCGGCGCCACCGTAAATCACAGGCTTTCCGGAATTCTTTGCCGCTTCAAGCATCCCCGGTACACCGGTGACCATCACCATCGATACAAAGGGATGATTCATGAGGGCTTCGGTTCCGGCTTTGGTCACAGTCTGAAGATAGCTCACTGCGCCCTCCGGCAGTCCGGCCTGCATCGCAGCCTCAATCATTAGCTCCAACACATGGCTGGTCTCCTTTTTGGCCCGCGGATGTGGCGAGAAAATGATGGCATTGCCGCTTTTAATGGCAATCAGCGCTTTATACACGCTGGTCGATACCGGATTGGTTGCCGGTGGCAACGCCACCAATACCCCAAGGGGCACACCGATTTCCATTATCTGTGTTTGTGGATCACGACTGATCACGCCCACGCAACGCATCCCTTCCAGATGCATTGGCAAATATTCACTGACAAAACGATTTTTTATGAGTTTATCCTGCCAGTTGCCGTAATCGGTTTCATCCACCGA
This sequence comes from uncultured Peptococcaceae bacterium, assembly GCA_900553245.1. Taxonomy (GTDB): domain Bacteria; phylum Bacillota; class Peptococcia; order Peptococcales; family Peptococcaceae; genus UMGS1590. The sequence continues at coordinate 8,049 of USCP01000023.1, read as the reverse complement.
TTCCATCGCCAAGGCTTTGGCATTTTGTGCCACCACCTTAGCCATTGCACGTACCGCGCAATCGAGTTTTTCCTGGGGCATGGTCAACAAACGCGTTTGCGCTTGTTTTGCATTTTCAGCTAGGATACGCGCCTCTTGAATAGACAAGAGATCGTTATCAATAAGGTTCATTTGCATCTTATGCCTCCCTCCTTGTCACGCACGCCTTTTAGTAGGGCAACAATTTTGCCACTTCGTACTGACTTGTAATCTTACGAATGCCTGGGTGCGGACGTGGAATGACCACAGAGCTATGCACCTGAACCTCCATGTCCTCTACAGCCTTCACTCCTGCCGCAACCGCAGTTTTGCAGGCGCCCACATCCCCTTCTACAATGGCAGAGATATAGCCGGAGGCCGTATTTTCAAAGCCGACGAGCTCTACATCCGCCGCTTTGCACATGGCATCTGCGGCCTTGATGCAATAGATAATTCCGAAGGTCTCAACCAACCCTAAGGCATCGGTGCGACTGTTTTCAATCACTTCAGGATCGCACTGGGTGTCCACATCGTAAATGGATACCACATCGCCAATCGGACGGATTGGTCTGGGAATGGTTTCCGAGGCGGTCACCTTGCCAATAGCGGAAGCCGCCTCTACACCTGCCTTAACAGCAGATTTTACAGCTGCGACATCCCCCTTGATAAACATGGTAACCAATGTGGAGCCCACATTTTCATATGAAATCAGTTCTACATCCGCAGCCTTGAGCATCTTGTCGCAGGCTTCAATCGCAGGAACCATCCCAACGGTTTCAAGCATTCCCAACGCCTGTTGGGCATCATATCTTGCCAATTCTCCATCCTCCTTAACGATGTTTTTAAGCGTCTAAACCGCCTATTGATACTGCTTCTATTAGTTGTTCTTATTGTAACGGATGCCCTTAACGGGAAGGTCAATTCTAAAATCCCAAAAAATGGCGTTATTAAAGGATTTTCATCTGTTTTTTCTTTGATTTTTATTAAAAACCGCTGTCTTTCTTTCATTTTTTCCAAAAAAAGCGAGTAAATAGCGATTTTCAGCCCATTTTTGCATCCTTTTATCGTCTTTTTATTGCAATTTCTTTCTATAATATGGGGAATGACCGCTTTTCTACCAAACCTTCCCCTTAAGGGGACACTTTTGTCATCAATAAAAAAAGCACCCTCCCAATGACGGGAAGGGTACTTTTCTAATCTCAGTTGTCAATTTCAACAAGAATTTCTGTCACAAAATCTTCGCTACGATTCAATGTCCAATAGTCCACCACATAGCGCTCAATCGATGACGCGCCCAAACGGTAACCGTATTGATCCGCCCAATCACGAATGCGAGCGTAGGTTTCGTTAATGGTATCGTGGGTGCCTATGTGATAAGCAGAAAGCATCATTTTCCCGCCAAAATCGCGGGTTCTGCTAGGGTCCACATCATTGGCGCCCTGTTGGAAAATAATGGCTTCGGTGCTTTGACCGTTTAGTTTTTCTTCAAAGTTCGGAAAGCACAAGTACACCGCACCGGTGATTTCATGGCCGATTTCTTCCAAGTAATTCGTCCAATCAATATTGATCACCGATTCTCGATAATTGTTGTCAAAGGGCGTTTTCATGTAACACGCGTTAATGGTATTGATGTATTTCACCGATACTTGAATCGCCTTGTTTTCAATCACACCCTTGGCTTCGCGAATGAGATTATACCAATCGTTGACAGAGGTGTAGGCAATGGCAATGGCTTCACGTTCTTTTTTTAACTCGTCAATCTTATCGCGCAGGCGCTCTGTATGGGTGTCAAAGCAATCTGTATCCAAGAGGGTTTTCATTTCTTCCAGCTTAAACCCCATTTGTTTGTAATATTTAATCACCGGCACAAAGAGCACTGTGTCCTTGCTGTAATATCTATAATTATTTTCCTCGGAAATATAGTCCGGAGAGATGACATCAATTTTATCGTAGAAACGCAACGTCTTTTTGGATACATTGCATAATTTACCGACTTCTCCGATGGAATACAATCTGTTCGCCATTGGGGCTGTGTTCTCTTGTGTAGACATGGAAATGCATCCTCTCTTTTCGTGACTTACAGGCGATTGGCAGCGTCCAAGCTGTCATACCCATAAAAAGAAATCATCGTCTTATACACATGCACCGCCACGCCATCTTCTACCGTGGGTGCCAAAGCATCTAAATAGCTACGATAAAGGCTCAACGTTCTGAGCGAGTAGGTTTGAAGTTCCCCCAGCATATAATGATTAACCGATACCGACTGGGCATTACTTTCATGAAGGGGACGCCCCTTTTGCATCAAAACGGGATAGCGGTCAGCGAAGCGGCTTTCGTCTACCATAAGCCATTCGCCAACAGCCTCTACAAGGGCCTGTTTTTTTTCGGTCACGGTCGGCAAGTAAGGCTTGAGCTTTTCTTCGTAAAGGGCCGGTGCGGTATAGGCCATCATATAGGCATATTTTTCAGTCAGCAAATTGCGACCTTGCTTAGCCGCATCCTCTACATCTTGTCGATAGCTGCTAATCATTTGCGGTGGCCACGCTGAAAATTGGCTGTATCGCATCACATAAAAGGTCCACGCATCATCCTGACAATCGGCACGACCGCCTTGGTTGTTCACACGGTCAAACATCTGCCATTCCATTTCAATGACAGCATTGATGAGGGTATCTTTTGGCGTTTCAGTGCGTTTTACATTTTCAAACATCACACCACATCCTTATCTATCCACCAGTATGTGCAGCCCCTTTAAGCGCGCATCGCGGATGCTTGCCATGAGGGCTTCACCCTGTACCTGTAAGAAGGCCTCACGTGTATTGGTATAGCCCCAATCGCATAAATAGTTGGCCACATCGGCACAAACACTTTCAATCAAGGCGGTCTTTTCTAGGCCATCGCGCTCAGTATCCGCAAGCGCCGCTAAGGCTTGTAGCTTTACCACTGCTTCTCGAAGCACAGTAAAGCGTTCACTGCCACGTACCCACCACTTGTAGTACGGCATGTATTCACCGTTTAAAAGATACAGCGCCCCAAAGGCAGCCTGTATAAATTCGCTGCAAGCAAAGGATGCTGCCACCACATCACCGCGCTTTAAGCAACGGGGGTAATTATACTGTCCGCTTTTTGCCATGACAGCACATTTGGCAGCAAGTTTTTTTCGCATCACATCATCCGGATAGAAGTTCAACAAATGATTGCGCCATGCAGTAAATATACCGGACGGGTCGTAAAACACCGCTCCGTTGGTGGCAGTGGCTAAAAAATCTTCCGGAATACGTAGCCATTCCATCGCATCCGTCGGCGGGTGTTTCAATCCAGTAAAACGTTCATAAAAGCCTTCTAAGGACATCACACCGACACGACCGCCACCATAGTTGCTCACCATGCGCTCATAGCCCATAAATGTGCGCGGCAGTCGATCGTACTCAGCTTGCAAGTTTCTACCAACTTCTTGATAAAGCGCATCCGGAAGCCACAAGCAAAAGCCCGGACCAAAATCATGGTCTTGACTGATGGCGTCATCAAAGCCGAAGCAATCGGAGCCTTCCCCTACAAGACCCGCCGCCAATACCGATTGATAGGGCGCTAGGGGACCTTCAATAAGTGTGCGCCCGTAGGCGTCAAAATACGCCTTTGCGAGTTGTAATCCTTGCATCACTGCATCGCCTCCTGCCACTTTTTTTCAATCATTTCAAGGGTTTGTGCCAACATCCGATAATAGGCATTTCTGCCAAAATCACGTTCAATCAATAAAAGCGCACGTTCAAAGTGATGCTTGGCCTCGGCATAATCCCCACGCAAAAATGCCACTTCCCCCAGACCGCTTTCTGCCTGCGCATAGTGCACATCCACACCACCGTCCTCATCAAAACTCAGACACGCCGCGCGATAGCTTTCTTCAGCCAAAACGAGCTTGCGTTGCTTGGCTTGCAAAGCGCCCAAGTTGATATACGTGGTGGCAAGTTCTGCACGCATATCCGCCACCCCCTTAACGATGCTGAAGGCTTGCTCCAAAGCATAAGCAGCTTCGTCAAATCGACCCAAGGCACTGTAAGACATGCTGATATTGTTACATAGCGCCGCCATGCGATAATCTCTGTGGAGGCCATGGGCTTCCAGACACGTTTTGGCTTGCAAGAAGCAATCCAATGCTGCCTCGTGCTCCCTTGAAAACACATATACATCACCGGTGTTAATAAGGGTTGTTGCCGCATCCACCGAATCCTTTTTTCCCATTGCTTCAAGTCGGTCTAAGACCTCTGTATAAAGCAGCTTTGCTGCATCCAATTCTCCAATGGCACGCTTATAGCCCCCCAATTCATTGCACACAGCAACAATTCCTTGCTGGTCTGAGGCATCTCGCGCTTTTAAGAGCCACTCTTCCAGATAAGCCCCTAAGGCACTTTTATCATGCTCCCGAAAGAGTGCGTCTAAGCCGCTGTAAAAGGTCTGTAAATCAATTCGTTGTGCCATTGTTTCCGTCACCTTTTTCACTAAACTTCTATCATTCCTATTATCTTATTATATCACCCGTCGGTTATCGTACCTACAATGGTTTAACGATACCCCGTCTCAAAAAAGCCTATCCCTCAAGGCTTTGACAGCAAAAAAGGCGATGCTCCACGAGGGAGCATCGCCTTAACATATTCCATATATTCCTTAACCAACACGTCGTGCCGCCACTAAAAAGCGACCGTTCTCAGCAAAGGAGTCACAGGTCGAAAGGATCACAATCTGTTCACCCACAATAGGCGTCACGCCACTTTCATAAAGCGCATTGCTCTTAAGCCAGCCGGTAAGTTCTTTAAAAGCCTCCGGCGTCAGATCCCCCGCTGCATTGTAATATCGATAACCTGCGGCACCTTGTGGTAAAATCTGGGTCTTAACCGCAGCAAAGATTTCATAGGTATGGACCCCCTCCTTCGTATAGTAGCTCACCAACGGGTACTTGGTGCGAAAATTTGAGTCTTCATACAAGGTCAAGTCGCCAAACATCGTACCGTTGTCCATATCGTGTCCATAAATAATCATACAATCACTTGTTTGTGTGCATCCCTCACCCAAAAACGGCGTGCCGCTAACAGATGCACTCTTGTCAAAAGCCCGTCGCAAATAATATTCCGGCTCTGCAGGCGTTGCCATGACCGGATAGTCTACATGGGTGCCCGGTATATTGAGCCAGCCGTCATAGTCGGCATTCATGCCTTTTAGCTGCGCATAGGCCTCTTGTGGGTCAATGGGCTTCGCGGCGGTCTTTGTCTCCGGTGCCACCTGCCGCAAATCTTCAAAGGCAGCATCCTCCTTGTTGCTTTGATAAAGGGTGAATCCTACACCGACAGCGGACACAACAAAGCCCAGCGCAAAAAGGACGAATATCACTTGTAGCACGCGTTGAAAGCGTGTTTTTTTCTTTTTTGCCATTGCACGACTCCTCTCTTATAAAAAAAACGGTGGCGCCTCCTAAGAGCGCGTCACCGTTTGCTGACTCGAGCTATTATTTCTTACCGTGTTGCTTTCTACGAGAAAATACCCACAAGAGCCCAATCAAGCACATCCCTGCCAAAGAAATACCTGCACCGGTTACCCACCAATTGAGATGAGAGGTATCATCGGTTTGTGGCGTACTGCGATCAGAACGATTGGTGCTTGGTTTCGTCACATTTGGCTTGGTCGTGGTTGGTTTTGTAGTGCCCGGTGTGGTGACACTGGACGACTTTGCTGTATTGGTAATGGTCCAAGTATTGCCATTTGTCTTGGATGTTTTCACATACCCTGTTGGTACATTCGGTTCATTAACGGTCCACTTATAGGACGCATCTAACTCCTTCCAAGTGTAGGTCCAGTTATTGCTGGCATCCAATCGAACCAATTCCCCATAGGCTGTACCGTTACGATACAACTGCACATTGACATATTTCGGACGACTGCTTGTCTTGTCGTTCTTCCATACCTTGTTGACCGTCAAGGTGGTGGTATCAGCGTTAACAGTGGTATTTTCAAATACCGGCACCAATCCATCATAGGTTGTGCCATTCTTTTTCCAAGAAGTTTTCGCCTTTAAAAACGGTGTCTTTCCAACCGGTGTCAAATCTCTTGTCACTGTCACCGTCAACTCATAAGAAGCCGAATCATACTTGATGTTTTTATTATCGCCTGCAAGTTCATTGACGGTATAGGTATATGTGCCTTCTTTATCAAAAGAAAGGGATTCAAAGGTAACCACCTTACCAACATTGTTCTTTGTTTCAACAATATTGCCGGCACTGTCTTTAAGGAGTACGCTAAAGGTTGCATCGTCAGGGCGCTTGCCATCTAAGGTCACTTCCACCCCAACAGGAACAGACGTACTGTGTAGAGCATTCCCGGTAAACACATTGGTAAAAATCACCGGTGCAAGTTCCTTGCGCAAATCTACGACTTGGTCGTTTTGACGCACAACAAAGTTTCCATCATCCTTTGCAATGACTTCTCGAATGGTGTAGGTGCCATCATCATCAATCAAAGGAATATTTGCCTTGCCATCGGAACCGGCTGCATAGGTACCCAAAAGTTGATCTTGTGTGGCTTTATTGCCGGCATAGATTTCATAAGAAACGTTTGGCTTTTTACCCGCATAATCGCTCGTTTCATCTTCATCGAGCCATTTGTTCTCAACCTTGATCGAGATCATTTTTTTCCCATCGGAAATCGGATTCACCAACGCCAATACGTGCTGGGTCTTTGGCACATCACCGTTATATAAATCAAGTTTGAAGTTTGCCGGTGCCGGATTTAATTTTGCTGCCGCAACCAATTTGGTAATATCTTCCGCAAGAGGACCGGTGGTCACCTTGGTATCGGTATAAAACCAAATGGCTTGCTGTGTTACTTGCATATTATAGAGCGCGGTTAAACGCGTTTTGTCCGTCATGCCATACTTCAGCACATAACCGGCAGGGTCACCATTGACGCCCTTCCAATTTCCCCCAAAGTATGGATCCCCATTCCAAATCACGTTGCGCACATGATTGCGCAGGGTATCGAGCTCATTACGCGGATTCGTAGCAAGAGCATTATAACCACTTTCACTTTGATCCCCTGCTAAGGTATAGCCAGTGCTACCAGTCGCATTCGGCATTGTTTTGTTGGCATTGAAGCAATAGGCAATGCGACTGTTGCTTACTCCCGGTGCCGTTAATTGCAAATCCATCATATCCGGAATGTCTACCACTGTCCCTTTCGGGTTCTTGATTGGCATATCCGTCACTGTCACCCCTTTAATGGGGGTTGTCTGCGTTGCCAATGCCGTCACGCTACTGCCAAAAACGCCAACGAGAAAAATCGCCAACGTCAAAATAGCCGTCATTCTCTTTTTCATTTTCTTCATCTCCTCTTCGTTTTCTCGGGATACATGAGCGGTCCCTTCCCGCGTTTATTCATATATTGAATAGCCGCCATCTCTCTTCAATTATAGGGCCGGGCATATTGATCTCGAAAACAATCGTTGGATTCACCTGTGCATCACACAATCCTTTAATTACAGCCATTATACAGGAAAAATCGTCAATACGCAATCAAACCGTGACGTCTTCTCTAAAAGGAATACGTGCAAATACCCATACTTACGCATTTTTCCCACGCATTTATAGGAATCGACAGAAATTTTGAGACCATTGCAAATTATTTCTTTGAGTAATATTTATTATTCTGTATCTAGTCGGCGCATCATGATAAACACCTATATAAAATGCTGGATAAAAAATTATTCTATAGCTATAATGAAAAAAAGCAAGGAGGTGCTCCTTATGGCAAAGAACAAGCGCTTTGATGTCATCTATAGCCAAAGTAGCCTATCAAACGGTACCACGGCCATCTACGTGGACCGCGAAACCGGCGTCCACTATCTCGCAGTCTCTTCCGGTATGGGTGGCGGCGTTACCCCGCTACTCGACAGTGAAGGCAAACCCATCATCAATAAAAATGCACGCTAATAAAAACCACCGGTTGAACCGGTGGTTTTAGCAAGCCCTATAAGGGCTTTTCTCTTGT
>USCP01000022.1 GCA_900553245.1 uncultured Peptococcaceae bacterium | reverse complement strand
GCTGCGACGTTCGCTGAGGTCGGCGATGTGAGCAAGGATGTCCTTCTTGTCGCCGTCCTTGAGTTGCATGGTCACCGCCAAGCAGATGAGGGGTTCATCCTTGAGGCGACTGTGACGATAGCTAAAGTTCATCTCACTGGCATGGATTTCACGAACGTTCCCTGCTTCATCGAGTACGGTCACGCTCGTCACCACATCCTTCATTTCGCCGTCATAGGCACCGGCGTTCATATACGCTGCGCCGCCGATGCTCCCAGGGATGCCGCTGGCAAATTCAAGGCCGCTCAGGCCGAGCTCAGCACAGGCTTTGCTCACATTGATGAGGGAAAGACCTGCACTGGCACAGATGGCAGTATCTTGAATAAAGAGGGCACGCAAGCACTCGGTGGCAATTACCACACCGCGCACGCCCTTGTCAGAAACAAGGATGTTGCTCCCTTTCCCAAGCACGAAGTAGTCCAAGCCTTCCTGCTTGCAGATGCGTACCACTTCCACGAGCTCATCCACGCTATGTGGAAAAACCATCGCATCACAAGGGCCACCAATGCGGAAGGTGGTGTGGGCACTGAGGGGTTCGTTGAGTTTCACGTTGTCTTCGCCGACAACGAGGGAAAAGAGATCTTTCATTATGGCATCTCCTTTCGATTTAGAGATAGTGCGGCTCTGCGGCTTCGTAGGTACCCAAAACGCGGAAATCTTCGGTGACTTCCTGCATTTGTTCCAGACAATGGATAAAATCCGCATTGTCCCAACGCCCTAAAAGGTCCACATAGAAGCTGTATTCCCAAGGCTTGCCAATCACCGGACGTGATTCAATGCGGCTCATGTCGATGTGGGCATCGGCAATAAAGCGCAATGCTTCAAGGAGTGCCCCCGGACGGTGGGCGGTCTTAAAGACCACGCTGACCTTGTTTTGAGCATCGGTGATTTCAGGGTCTTTACGAATCACCACAAAGCGAGTGATATTGGAGTAGTTGAAATTGACGTGTGGCACCAAAATATCTAGGCCGTACACTTCTGCCGCTTGCTTGGAAGCAATGGCTGCGCCGCCTTCCGGACAGGTTTCGGCAATGAAGCGTGCGCTCATTGCAGTATCCGCATAAGGGCGTGGCTCAATGCCATGCTGCAATAAAAAGCGTTGGCTTTGACCGAGGCCTTGGGGATGGGAATAGACAAATTTCACATCCTCAAGCTTAGTGCCCGGTACCGCCATAAGGTTTTGGGTGATTTCAAGGGCGGTTTCACCCACAATGTAGCATGGGTTGTCGTTGAGCAAATCATACACGTCATTGATGCTCCCGGTGGAAGAGTTTTCGATTGGGAGCACGCCGTAATCGAATTCCCCCTTGCACACCGCTTCTACCACATAGTGAAAGTGTGGCATGCCAACGCGTTCCACCTCAGGGCCAAAGACCTTTTGGCAGGCGCCGTCGCTAAAGGAGCCTTCAATCCCCTGAAAGGCCACACGAGGGGCTTTTACAGGGTCTGCAAAGGATGGCAAGAGACCACTCATTGGTCCTCGCCTCCTTCGGCGCTTTCGAGCATCTTCACGGTTTGTACATAGATGGCGGCTTCAATGCGCTTGCGTTGCAAGTCGCAACCGTATTCGTACGGTTCGTTGATGCCACCGCCGTAACGGATGTTGTTGGCATGGCAACCGCCGCTGCAGAAGAAGCGTGCCCAGCATTTCATGCAGGTTGGCTTAGTGAGGACGTTGGCCTTTTGGAAACGTTCGGCGATTTCAGGCTTTTCGATGCCAGTGAAAACGGTCCCCATTTTGTAATCTTCTTCGCCCACGAATTGGTGGCAAGGGTAGAGATCCCCTTCCGGACTCACGGCGAGGTAGTCATGACCGGAGCCACAACCGCTCAAGCGTTTTGGCAAGCATGGGCCACCGGTAAAGTCCACATTAAAGTGGAAGAAATTGTAGCCCTTGCCTTCACGCCAACGTTGGAGGTAGTGACGTGCGAGGATATTGTAGTTTTCAAGGATGACCGGCTTGTCTTCTTCGGTCAAGGTGTAAGGCAATTCCTTTGGCCCTACCACCGGTTCCAAGGAGAGTTCCTTGAAGCCCAGGTCATCTGCCATGTGGATGGCATCCTTGGCAAAATCAGGGTTGAAGTGGGTGTAGGTCCCACGGAGATAGTATTGCTTGTGGTCACGACCGTCAACAAACTTTTGGAAGTGGTTTTTGCACACTTCATAGCTTGGTTGACCGCCGGCAAAGCGACGCATGATGTCATGCACCAGAGGAGGCGCGTCCAAGGAAAGAACGGCATCCATTTCTTCTTCGTTGAGCCAAGCAGCGCAGGCATCGTCTAAGAGCACGCCGTTGGTGGTCATGGTCATCTTCACGATTTTGCCCTTTTCAGCGGCCTTTTCCTTGGCGTATTCTGCCACTTGCTTGCACACATCCATGTTCAAGAGTGGTTCGCCGCCAAAGAAGTCAATTTCAACGTGGGTGCGATGCTTACTTGCTTCCATGAGGAAGTCGATGGCTTTCTTGCCGACTTCGAGGCTCATAAGTGAGCGCCCACCGCCATATGCGCCGGTATCGGCAAAGCAATAGCCGCAGCGCAAATTGCAGTCGTGAGCCATGTGCAAGCACATCGCTTTAACGATTGGTTGAGTATGCGGAGTATAATCGCCAAAGTCCACATCGCTAAAGAGCATGCCTTCGTCAATCAAATATTCAATGCCTTCGGCAATGTCCTTGGCATCTTCTTCGCCGTAGGTCTTTGCGGTGATTGCAATGGCATCGTCCCACCCTTGGCCTTCTTCGAGGGCATCCAAGAAGGCATCCACTGCTTCGTCAGTCACATGGACAGAGCCACTGTTGACGTCGAGCATGATATGTACATCATCGAATACGAATCGATGAATGCGTGTAAAATCCAATTCTTTTTTCATTGATTCCATATCCCCTTACAAATTAGCGAATTTCAGTGTAACCGTGCATGTAAGGAACGAGTGCTTCCGGAATGGTGATGCTGCCGTCTTCGTTTTGGTAGTTTTCCATGATTGCAGAAACGGTACGACCTACTGCCAAGCCGGAACCGTTTAAGGTATGCACATAACGCACCTTGCCATCGTTGTCACGGAAGCGGATATTGGCACGGCGTGCTTGGAAATCTACAAAGTTGGAGCAGGAGGAGATTTCACGATACTTGCCGTAGCTTGGAAGCCATACTTCGATGTCGTAGGTCTTTGCGGAGCTAAAGCCGATGTCCCCTGCTGCCAAGGTAATCACACGATATGGAAGGCCCAATGCTTGGAGCACTTCTTCTGCATCGTTGGTAAGGCTTTCGAGTTCTTCCCAGGAATGGTCAGGATGTGCAAGCTTCACCATTTCTACTTTGTGGAATTGGTGTTGACGAATAATCCCACGGGTGTCACGACCGGCAGAACCGGCTTCGGAACGGAAGCATGGGCTGAATGCACAGTATTTGACAGGGAGATCCTTTTCGGTGAGGATTTCATCTCTGTGGTAGTTGGTCACAGGCACTTCCGCGGTTGGAATGAGGTAGTAGTCGGTGTTTTCCAAATGGAACATGTCTTCCGCAAACTTAGGCAATTGACCGGTCCCAAAGTCAGAGGTGCTGTTGGTCATGTATGGTGGAATGAGTTCGGTATAGCCGTGCTTGTCGGTGTGCATATCAATCATGAATGCAATCACAGCACGTTCCAAGCGTGCAGCCAAGCCTTTGTAGAACACAAAGCGGCTACCGGTGACCTTTGCGGCACGGTTGAAGTCGAGAATATCGAGGGCTTCGCCGAGTTCCCAGTGCGCCTTTGGTTCAAAATCGAACTCACGTGGGGTGCCCCAGGTACGTTCTACATGGTAGTCGTCTTCGCCGCCGTCCGGAATGTCATCCTTTGGCATGTTCGGAATACTTGCGACAAACTCAGTCACGAATTTGTCCACATCTTCCTTGGACGCTTCGAGCTTTTCGATTTCTTCCTTAATCGCACTCACTTCTGCCATCAGTGCATCGGCATTTTCACCGTTGCGCTTGAGTTGGCCGACTTCCTTACTCTTGGCGTTACGTTGTGCTTGTAATTCTTCGACCTTTGCGATGATTTGACGACGCTTTTCATCAGCTTCGAGGAAAGGCTTCATATCAATTTCTTTGCCACGGCGGCCAACCGCCTTTGCCACACGTTCAGGGTCACGACGCATTTCTTTAATATCTAACATTAGTAGTCCCTCCTAAATAGAATCAAACTTGATTTGGTAAATGAATATATTCCATATTAAGCACACTGGCGAGCTTACGACTTTCTTCGCTGATGGATTTATCCAGTGCTTCTTCGATATGGATCCACATCAACGCAGTGGTGCGATCCTGCGGCTTATGGCCGAGTACCATTTCTGCGATGTTCACATTTTTTTCGCCCAAAAGGGTCCCAATCTGCCCCACCAAGCCTGGGCGATTGATATGCGGCACCAAGAGCAAATGGGTGCGTGGTTGCGCATGCACCACATAATCGTCCACCTGTACAATAATGGACTGCTCGCCGCTTCGGGTCCCAGCCACTTGCAAATGGCTTTCGCGGGTTTCCACCGAAAGATGCAAACGACTTTCCGCTGCATCCGGAATCTTTTCGATGCTTAAATTTAAGCCTTTTTCTTCTGCCCACAAAACCGCATTGATGCGGTTAATCGTGGTTTCACCAAGGCCCTTTGCCATCCCCTCCAAAAGGGCTGCCACAATGGCATCACTTTCGGTACATGGCACATTGCCACTTTCGGTAATGGTGCATTTGCCACCAATGCCCTTCATGCGTTGCCCCATAAAGAGCCCCAGAGTATGGGCGAGATTACACCATTCACTGCCTTCTTTTAGGTTGGCAAGGTGTACGCGCGTCATATTAACGGCGAACCACGATTGTGCCCCACGCAACGCTGCCACCACGTCTTGCGTCATTTCCACCTGATTGGCCAAGCGGGCTTCGCGGGTATTGGCAGCCTCACTCACCGTAACGAGGCCGTATTTTTTGACCTCCCGCGCCAAGTGGGCACGGTTTTGTGGCAAATCAATGGCAAAATGGGTGAGGTATTCCCAATCGAGGGCCATCACCAATTCATCCCAACGGAAAATCTGTGGGTCGGTCAGGCAAATCAACCCAGCGCCCTTTTGCAGAAGCTGGATTTCATCCTTGCCAATCATGCCCTTGCTCCACTCGCTGGCAGGCTGCACCAAAAGCACAAAGTCGCTGCGTACAAACAGGTCCACCAAATTGGTGCGCTCGACATTGTGCAGCATGGCACGACCACGGTTCAGTTCAGGGTCATAGCAAAGGCCCTTCATGCCAAAGGCATTGGCACGCTGAGCAATTTCTCCCGCTAATGGAGGAAATCCCAAAAAACCGATGGTCTTACCCTTAAGCTCAACGGCACCATCTGCACGATTGCGTGCCATATCAAGCATCGCGCGCATGGCATATTCCGCGACTGAAGCAGCCTCACCGTAATGCGGCACCAACACCATGCGGCCGGCACGGGTCGCACGTGATAAATCAAAGTTTGCATTATTCGCGCTCAAACAGCCCACCACAGAAAGTGGGGATTGTTCCTCATATAAGGCATCAGGGACAGGACTGCGTCCGGTCAAAATCACCGCATCCGCCACACCGATTCCGTCAAGGCTTGGGTCAATGGCGACCTCTGCACCCGAAGCCTGCAATGCATCCATGGCTTCGTCGCAAAGCTGTTCCTCTAATAGGATGTTCATGCCTATTCCTCCTAAAAATAAAAAAACCGCCCCTATCACATAGGGACGGAGAATTCCGCGGTACCACCCAGTTTATGACGGCACATACCGTCATCACTTTGCGGCAGATAACGGTGCCAACCGTGGCCATTACACCAACGCTCCGGGGTGGAACATCATACCCTCTTTAACCGGTTTGCAGCAACCACCGGCTCTCTAGATAAAGAATGGTACAATAAGCCCCTTCATAGCTCCTTTTATTTTATGCGTAAGCCCCCGCAAAGTCAAGAAAAAGAGCCACAGACCTATGGTCTGCGGCTCTAAAACTTACGGTTGATAGAGATACATCGGTTCGGTGATATTCATCTCTTCGATGGTCTTCACGCTGCTTGCCAACTCACTGGACATCGAGCGGCTGTCGATGGCACTCTTTAATCCTCCAAGGAGAGAGGCATAAGGGCTTTGTTCATAGACCTCATGATAGAAGCGCACATTCTCGCCAACCTCCTTCTTGATGTGCTTGTCCATATCGTCGATGGTACCGATTTCATCAATCAGGCCATTGCCTTTGGCTTGACTGGCAGAATAAATACGCCCGTCGGCAAGGGCCTTTACTTGCTCGGTGGTCATCCCGCGCCCGTCTGCCACCACGCCCACAAATTGGGCATAGTATTCATCGCTGATGCTTTGCATGATGGCAATTTGCTCTTCCGTTGGGGCTTCGTACATCGCACCCATGAGCTTATTGGCGCCGCTGTGCACAGTGGTAATCTTCACGCCCAAATCATCCAAAAGCTGGGTGGCGTCCACAAATTGACCGGTAATGACGCCAATAGAACCAACGAGGCTGTTGCGATTGGCATAGATGGCATCGGCGGTGCTGGCAATATAGTACCCTGCCGAAGCACACATGGATTCACAATACGCGTAAATCGGACGCTTGGTTTCCTTTTTGTACTCAAGGAGCTTATTGTAAACCTCGTCACATTCGTAGACACTGCCACCAGGGGTATCGAGCATCAAAAGAATGGCCTTGTTATCACTGTCGTTTTTCGCTTCGTTGATTTGATTCAAAATAAATTGTTGATTGTAGGTATCGCCTTCGGCAGTAATCTCGCCCTTCACGTCAATCATGACCACGTTTTTTTCACCGCTGGCAAAGGGACCGTCATGGGCGGTGTCAGCAAAGAACTGCCCACCCGCAATGGCAGCACAGACCACCAAAATCCCAATGGCTACAAAAAACGCCAACCACTTGCCGCGTTTCTTTTTCTTCTTAGGCGCATCCGATGATGACGCCGCATGCTCATGCAGGTCATCGACACGCATGTATGGCTGTTGATTAGGTTCACTCATGGCGTTCCTCCTTTGTTGTATCGTCCGCCTCATTGACCACCGGCGCATCCTCTGCCACCGGCACAACATCGACGGCATCACTGTCAGCAATCTCCGGCGCTGCCGCTTCGGCCTTGGTGGTAAGCGGTGCTTGAGGGGTGGCTACCGGTGCGCTTTTTTGCTCAACATAGCCAAGGGCAGCCGGATCCAAACGGCCTTCACGGAAAGCCTCGTCACGGAACCACTGATAGCTCAACGCATAGGTGGATTCCATGTATGGCAAAACATAAAAGAAAGCGATTCCAAAAGTAAACGCCCCTAACAATAACCATGGCAAGAAAGAAAGTGCCAAGAAGAACACATCCCCAAGATGGTTTTTGAGCATCGCAATAGAATAACGCATGGACTGACGCGCGCCAATTTTGCCACGCCCGTCGGCGATGATTTGATACATAAACACATAGCGCAAGGTCGCCATCACTGTAATAATTGCTGCGGCAATGAGTAAGAAGACCCCAATAAGCACCATCGCAGTCAAAGTGCCATCGCCAACGCCTGGTTCAAAAAAGGCAAAGGAACCAATCAAAACCAGCACCACACCCGGAAGGGCGGTTAAGCCCCAAATCATCGTCCAAAGGTATTGCCACAAGAACGCCAACACTGCCTTAATGGCATCGCTAAAGCCTTCGACAAAGGTGGTGAAGGTCATTTTTTCGCCCTTATGCTCTGCCATTCTAATAAAAAAGGCGGTGTAGCAATAGCTCATAACCCCTTGAATCAAGATGGCGGAAATAAAAGCAATCAACGCCCCAAGCACCATGTGCCCGAGGTCCATGTTGTCCCCCATATAGGTGGCATAGAGCCCGGATGCACCGGATACGGAATAATAAAATTCACCGCTTGAAGTCGTCACCGTCGTGCTTGGGAGATAGCTGGAATAGGTATATCCATCAATCCCCATAAAAATCAAATAAATCAACGTCACAAGCAAGATGGTCACCCAGTTTGGACGCATCAATCGTTTGGCTTCCGCTTTGAGCTCCGCCCGCGGAAATACATGCGAATAGTTCGACATATGAGCCCTCCTTAAATATGATATATAAAGTAATAATTCTTGACCTATTATACTATACAATGACAATTATGAGCAGGTTTTTTTGAAAACCTCACAATATCCCCACATTTCAGCCCAATTTGACGCACCTATTCATGTACTGCCGGTGCCACCGGCACCGCAATACGCGTGCACCAGCGTTCTCTGTCAATTTCTCGTCCCGTATAATCTGCAACCACACCAATCGAGCGCGGCCAATCCGTAGGCATCAAGTCGCGTTCCTTGATTTCTTTCGCCAAGCGTGCCCAAGCCTCATTATTACGATGGTAGCCACCGTAATAAACCACCGTCAGCGCCTTGCACGCCGGAAATTCTACGGCATCCGCCGGTGCCTTGTCCGCCATCACCGGGATACACACCTGAAAAGGAAACAGTCCACGCTCAAAATTTCTTTCCATATAAGCGTGGCTCTCCAATACAGTAAACAGTGGTCTGCGCGCTAAATTCACACCACGCTTGACGCAATCCGTATAAAAATCAAACATCACCGATGCAACGTCCTCCGCCGTGCGCCCCTCTCCGCGTCGCACACAGCAAACCTCTGCCGGCATATCAATCAACTGCACCGTTATATCCGCTGTTCTGCGAACCCGCACACGCATTTCCTCTACACTGCGCTGAAAATGATAGAGCTTTTCCTCTAGACGCTGTAATACCGCCTGCTCTCCTCCCTTAGAATCGTAGTAGGCAAGGATTTCATCCGTTGTCAGCCCCATCTCCTTAAAATGCTCTATATGGTTGATCTTCGCCACATCGTAATTGTCATAATAACGCCGCCCGCTGTCCGCCGATACATAGTAGGGCGTCAGCAGTCCCTTTTCCTCCATTCGCAAAATGGTGCTTCGCGACACGTTACAAGCGTGCGCCACCTCTGAAATCTTATATAAATTCTTCGTATCCATAGTAAAATCCTCTAATTTCATCTTGATTCGTTCATGGGTGAACGGGTTATACTGTTAACAGTATAGGAAATCTGCATAATAGCGTCAATCCTATCAGCTTTCCTTTACAACACTCTGGCGCAGCCTTCACAGACCCTAAAACTGCATCCTTTCTGACCAGATACAACACACACACACAATACGTCGAAAACGCAGTCATACTCAAATTGCGCCAAGAGGCCTTGGGTTGACTGCCGCCGGCCCCCCCCGGCGGCACACCCGTTATAGCTATTAAAACGGCGGCTTAGAAATCACTCCTAAGCCGTCGTTTTTTTTATTGCTTTTACAAAAAGACGCCTTCCTGCACATAGGAAGGCGTCTTTTTATTTATTCATCTTTACCGAAGGCATCGGCATCTTCAAGGGTGTAGCGCGCACGCACCCCGCCAATCAAACGCGGACGAGAAAAGCTTGGGTTGGCACGGGCTTCACCGATGCTACGATGGGCAAGGCGCATTGGCACCGCCACCGGACGCATATGCATGCCAATCATGGTTTCACCGATATCAAGGCCATAGCCTGCATGCAAGCCCTCTACCACCACGGGATTGGTCATATGACGATACGCATGACTACTCATCGAGCCACCGGCATGGTAATGAGGCACCGCACTCACCTCAGTGAGGCCAAAGCGGCGCATGGTTTCACGTTCTACCACAAGACTGCGATTTAAATGCTCACAGCACTGAAAGGCCAAGTGCAAATGATGCTCTGCGGCAAAACGGCGTAACACCGGAAAAAGTGCCGCAGCCACTTCAGGGCTTCCTGCCTTACCGATGCGCTTGCCAATCACCTCGCTGGTTGAGCAACCGATCACAAAAATGTCATCATCCTGTGGTGCTTGACGCTCTACCATTTCCTGCAAAATAGTTTCGAGCTCCTGTGCAATGTTTTCGAGTTCAAACACGTCCATTCATCCTTTCCATTGAATCCATCGATTCCAAAAGCCGCCGAATGCGGCACATTCTCCCTTTTAAGGGGTCTCAATCAGACTTTCAATCGGTGGTGCCCCCTTGGTATCAATAACCATACTGCGAAGGTCGCTGTCCCAAGACACGCTAAAGCCCAACAAATCCCCTAAATCACGTAATTTAAAGTAGGTAAAACCATCCACCGTATAGGCCTTTGGCTGTACAATCTGTCCGTCCACCATCACCGGAAGGGTGTTTGGCACAGCAATATCGTTGCGGTCCAAACGCACCAAGGTTGGAGCTTCGGTATAATCGGTGTGGCTGGTAATGGAAATCATTTTCTTTTCCGCATCATAGCCCACTTCAAACGCCACATCCGTCCCCTTTAGAATGGTTGCCAAATCGCGCAGACGGAAATAGTTCAATTCCTCAATGGTATAGCTCGATACCTTACGCCCCACACCATCAACATGCATATTATTGTCGCTGCGCCCAAGAGCAATCTTGCGCTCTCCGACCGCACCGACAAATTCTTCTAAAGTCAAACCGCTCTCTTGGATTTCCTTAGCGGCCTTCACCCCAACATAACGGAAATGCCAAGGCTCATATTGATAGCCGGTAATGGCTTCCTTGCCCTTTGGGAAACGCAAAATAAAACCGTAATCGGCGCAGTGTTCCATCATCCATTGTACACCGGGAAACTTTTCAATACTGATTTCCAAATTGTGAGCACTGTGTTGGGCGTCGCCTACGTCAAAGGACAACCCGCTTTGGTGCTCGCTTTGACCGGCACGGGCAGAAAAAGTATTGGCCTTGTCTTCCCCATGCGCCTGTGCATAGCTTTGAAAAAGCCACGCCTGCACATTATAGCTACGGTACGCACTGAGCACATACATACTGTTGCCTTGGGCATTGCAATCTGCCAAGAAACGCTGCATGGCTTGCTGGGCCTCGCCGTAAAGAGCCAAGCTCTGACCGGCACCACCGGCATGACTTGGCGCATAGCTTGCCGGTAGCTTATATTTTTTATTCACCAAAAGCAGCCCGCTCACCGCCGTGCCACCTTGATAATGCCCATCATGGTAGGCCGGCGTAGTCACCGTCACCTCCGGTGTTTCCGGCACATCGGTTGATGTGCTTGCATCATCAGTCTTTTGCACCGGTGGTACAGATTCTACGGCGCAAGCCGGCACCGCCGTAAAAAGCAATGCCCCCGTTAAGGTGAGTGCCATTATTTTTTTTGCAAAAAATTTCATGATAAAGTGACCTCCTGTCACTGCCTGATCCATCATTGTCCGCACCCTGCAGCGTGTTACCGCGCCGCAAGCTACTTCTACTAAATTATAACATCTTACGGAAATAATAAAAGTGCTTTTCTGGCAGTTGCACCAACCCCCACCATTACAGTAAAATGAAGATAATAATATGACAAAGGAGTCTTTCATTGATGGAAAAAATTAAAATGACCACGCCGCTTGTCGAAATGGACGGCGACGAAATGACCCGTATCCTTTGGGCTTGGATCAAAGACAAGCTCATCCTCCCTTATGTGGACCTCAAGACCGAATACTACGACCTCGGTTTGGAATATCGCGAACAAACCAACGACCAAGTAACCGTTGACGCTGCCAATGCCATCAAAAAATACGGTGTTGGTGTAAAATGCGCGACCATCACCCCGAACGCAGCACGTGTTGAGGAATACAACCTCAAAGAAATGTGGAAGAGCCCTAACGGCACCATCCGTGCCATCTTGGACGGCACCGTATTCCGTGCGCCAATCCTCGTTGATGGCATCCACCCATTCGTACGCACTTGGAAGGCACCAATCACCGTTGCACGTCACGCATACGGCGACGTTTACAAAAACAGCGAACTTCGCGTAGACGCTCCTGCAAAAGCAAGCCTCAAAGTAGAATATGAAGACGGCCGCACCGATGAAAAGGAAATCTTCACCTTCTCCGCACCGGGCGTCATCCAAGGCATGCACAACCGCGATGCATCCATCGAAAGCTTTGCCAACGCTGTATTCACCTACGCCCTTGATACCAAGCAAGACGTATGGTTTGCAACCAAAGACACCATCTCCAAAATCTACGACCACCGCTTCAAAGACATCTTCCAAGAAGTCTTCGACCGTGACTACAAGGCACGCTTCGACGAAGCCGGCATCGAATACTTCTACACCCTCATCGACGACGCAGTCGCTCGCGTGGTACGTAGCGAAGGCGGCTTCATCTGGGCTTGCAAAAACTACGACGGCGATGTCATGAGCGACCTCGTTGCAACCGCATTCGGCAGCCTTGCAATGATGACCTCCGTTCTCGTTAGCCCAGACGGTGACTACGAATACGAAGCAGCACACGGCACCGTACAACGCCACTACTACAAGCACCTCAAAGGCGAAGAAACTTCCACCAACTCCGTGGCAACCATCTTCGCATGGACCGGTGCCCTCCGTAAACGCGGCGAAAAAGACGGCCTCGAAGACTTGCAAAAATTCGCCGATGCCCTCGAAGCAGCCACCATCGAAACCATCGAAAGCGGCACCATGACCAAAGACCTCATGGGCCTCTCCACCATCGAAAACAAGCACGCTGTGAATTCCGAACAATTCCTCGATGCCATCGCAGAACGCCTCGACGCAAAATTGGCATAAGTGCTTCTATAAAAACACAAAGACCATTCCAAAAAGGAATGGTCTTTTTTAGTGCACAAGCAATACGAATAAGTGGTTTTAGAAAGCAAAAGTGCAACTAATTGCAAAAATCCTTTCTAAAATCATTCTTTTCGCGTCTATTAAGATACGAATTAATGATTTTACGAAGCAAAACTGCAACTAATTGCAAAAATCCTTTCTAAAAATCACTATTTCATTGATAAGCCTTCCATTATCTGTCAAAATAGAAAGCAAAAGTGCAATTTGTTGCAAAAATCCTTTCTAAATAGGAGGCTTTTCATGGAAATACAACGTGATTTATATCTCAATAAGCTCATTCAAAAAAAAGGGAACGGGCTCATTAAAATCGTCACCGGTATTCGCCGCTGTGGGAAATCCTATTTGCTCAACACCCTTTTCTATCATCATCTTTTGGAGAGCGGCATCCCCTCCGATCACATTATTCGCTTCGCCTTTGATTCGGCAGAGGATATTAGCGCCATGGGTGATAGTCTCATCACACTCGAAAAAGAAAAACGCGGCGCCGATCCTGAAAAATTCATTTCCTACGTCCAAAGCCAAATAACCGATGATGCCATGCATTATCTTCTCCTAGACGAAATACAACTTCTCGATTGCTTTGAAAGCGTTCTAAACGGCTATCTCCGCAAGGATAACATGGATGTGTTCGTCACCGGTAGCAACGCCAAATTTCTTTCTAAAGATATCATTACCGAATTTGCCGGACGTGGCGATGAAATTCATATGTATCCACTGAGCTTTGCAGAATTTATGAGCGTCTATCCGGGCGACCGTTACATGGGGCTTAGTGATTATATGCTCTATGGCGGCATTCCAATGGTGGTGCTCCGAGAAAACACCGCTGACAAAGCAGTCACTCTGCAAAATCTCTTCGATGAAATCTATCTGCGCGACATTACAAAACGCCACCGTGTGAGAAATCCGGATATTTTGGAAGACCTCCTCAATCTCCTATCTTCAGCAATCGGATCTCTCACCAATCCTACCAAACTCGAAAAAACCTTCAAAAGCAAGAAAAATGCCAAGGTAACCGCAAACACCCTCAAAAAATATCTCGATTACTTTGAAGACTCCTTTCTCATCGAAGCCGCCATGCGCTATGACATCAAGGGAAAGGCCTACATCGAAACCCCCAAAAAATATTATTTCTCCGATCTCGGCTTGCGCAACGCTCGCATCAACTTCCGTCAATTTGAGCAAACCCACGCCATGGAAAACGTCATCTATAACGAGCTTCGATTGCGTGGCTATCAAGTCGATGTTGGTGTGGTAGAAACCAGCGAAAAAAATGAAAACGGCAACAACGTGCGCAAACAATTAGAAATCGACTTTGTCTGCAATCTCGGCTCGGAACGCTACTATATCCAATCTGCCTACGCCTTACCGGATGAATCCAAGCGCACCCAAGAAATCCGTCCATTCAAAAAAATTGACGATTCCTTCAAAAAAATCATCATCACCAAAGACATCGTCCCAACTTATTACGATGAAAACGGCATCCTCACCATGAATATCTATGATTTCCTCTTAGATGAAAAGAGTTTGGAAAAATAGCACAAACGCCTGCATCAATCGGTGCAGGCGTTTATATGTTATCTCAACAAGAACGGTGCCACTATCGAATCAAATATCCAAGAAATAGCGATAACAATCATACACAATACCCCCACAGAAACAATACGTTTTTTCATTGATACATTTTGTTTGACCAAACTAAAGTCATACTGCACCACAATAAGTGCCGTGATAAGAGGATAAAAAATACTATGCGCTCTTGGTAAAACGATATATCCAATGACATAAAAAAACCAACGCCCAGAGCAACGTTGGCACAATCCATCGTTTCATCACGCAACCTCCTATACAAGCAAAACAAGCACCAACACCAACGTAAAAATACCGCCTTGAAAGAGCAAATTTGTCACAGAAAATTTATTATAGAGCGTGACACCGCTTGTTAACGCCATAAAAACAAGTGCCGCAATCCATATCACCTCATAAAACAACGGAAAAAATCGTCCTACTAATACATTTACAAGCAAAATACTCCATATCGCTATGTTTATCTTTCTAACGACAGACATGACTTCGTGCTCAGACATACTATCCCCTCCTACCAAAATATTATTATCAATATTTTCACTCTTTTCTAGATTATAACTTTTTTTCATTTTCTTGCAAATTAATATTACTTATAATTTTTCGACCCCTATTCGATTCCACACAAAACAGCCGAGATGCTCATCTCGGCTCAGACTGTATAGAAACCCTAATTTCGGCCG
>USCP01000021.1 GCA_900553245.1 uncultured Peptococcaceae bacterium | reverse complement strand
GTGGCTTCAACAGACAGTGCGCCACTTTCCCCTTGGGTTAATATCAGAGATTGAGGTTGCTTGGTAATTGCAGGCGCTTTCAGTTCCGGCTTCTGATTGGTCAAAATAGCCTCACCGTTCTCCTCGCTCACCCAAAGGCCTGTTTGATCGGCAGTAAAATATTCCGATGGCGCTTGGCCACTCATATGGGTTTGCCATCCATTTGTAATGGGTCCAAGGGTTGCCATGCCAATACCTATCGGCGCGCTCGATTGCAGTGCACCGGTTATTTCAATCGGATTTTCTTCAAGATAAACATTGTTGCGGCCGTCTTTCCCGATATTATTCTTAATTAAAGGATTACCGCTAAGTTTTAATGTCGCATTCTTCGCACACAAAATACCACCGGCTTGTTCGGTTGATTGGTTATCAGTGAGTTCACCTCCGATGACAGTAAGGGTTCCTCTATTTTTAACAATAGCATATTCCGAAATATTTTTTGTGATTTGTCCCCCGGAAATTTGTGCTGAAGAAGACGGTTGAGCAACCAAAGCCGTACCGTGATTACCAATAATATTTCCACCTTTAATGAAAACCGAACCTCCACTAGCACTTCGTAATGCCCCATTGTTATCGGAGGTAAAAACATTACCTGCAAGATTCCCAGATATCAATCGCATGTTCCCAGAAGATTGAACTAGAGGTGCTCCAGACTTAATCCCCGTAATTACACCGCCTTTTAGCGGCATTTTTTGACAATTTTCCGGTGTTTCCCCTTCTTTCCAAAGACCTGTTTCATCAATGAATCCTTCACGCTCTGCATTAGAACAATCACAGATTGTAAGCGACGCATTGGCACCAACACTAAACTCCAATTTATTTCCATTGGCATCAATCTTTTGTCCATTTAGGCAAATATTCACCTTCCCATAGACTTGAAAAACTTTAATACTATTTTCATTTAACATCCAATCCTTATCAAGGTAATAGTTACCGATGGTAATTATATTAGACTCCATCAGATTCAAAACGTTCCCATGCTTATACCCTGTCCCCTCTCCTTCTGCCAAAGCCGGCATGGCACTCCAGCCCATGGTGCTGACAAGCAAGCACAGTGCCATAATGGCACTCATCACCTTTCTTTTCATAGTTACGCCTCCCTCTCCATCGCATTGTTCCGAAATATGATAACTTTACTATATCATACTTCCATGTATGATTCATCTTTTTTCATACAATTCTTACTATATTTTTAGATATTTATTTTGAAGACACACAATCACCCACGAATTTGCCTTTATAAAGCCAAACCGTGCCCCTTTCTATTGAGAAAAAGCACTTTTAATGCTATAATTTTCACGTTGTCTATTGATAGGCAACATGATTGAAGCCAATCAGCTGCCACACAAGCGGCAGCATCTGATACACTTTTGACAAATATCCAAGGGAGTTGTGAATTAAACATGAAATTAGGCATCGTTGGTTTACCAAACGTTGGTAAGAGTACACTTTTTAACAGCATCACCAAGGCAGGCGCAGAATCTGCAAACTATCCATTCTGCACCATCGACCCTAACGTGGGCGTCGTATCTGTACCTGACAAGCGTTTGAACGTTTTGGCAGAAATTTCCAAAGCAAAGAAAATTATGCCGGCAGCCATCGAATTTGTTGATATTGCAGGCTTGGTAAAGGGTGCTTCTAAAGGGGAAGGCTTGGGGAACCAATTTCTTTCCAACATTCGCGAATGTGACGCCATTGTGCACGTAGTACGTTGCTTCGAAGATTCCAATGTTGTTCACGTTGACGGCAGCGTGGATCCAATCCGTGATATCGAAACCATCACCCTCGAATTGATTTTCTCCGACATGGAAATCGTTGAACGCCGTATGCAAAAAACCGCAAAAGGTTCTAAAATCAACGACAAGAAATTGCTCCACGAGGATGCGATGCTCAAGCGTCTCTATGCACACCTCGAAGCCAGCCAACCGGCACGCACCTTTGAATGCAAAGACGAAGAAGAAGAATTCTACTTCAACCAAATGAATCTTCTCACCGCAAAGCCAATCCTCTACGCTGCAAACGTCAGTGAAGACGATGCCGCTGAAGGCAATGAATACGTTGAACGCGTGCGCGAATTTGCCGCTAACGAAGGCAGCGAAGTATTCATCATCTGCGCACAAATCGAAAATGAAATCGCACAGCTCGAACCGGAAGAAGCCGCTGAATTCCTCGAATCCCTCGGTCTTACTGAAAGCGGCTTGGATCGCTTAATCGCTGCTTCCTACAAGCTCCTCGGTTTGATTAGTTATCTCACCACCGGTGAAAAGGAAACTCGCGCTTGGACCATCACCAAAGGCACCAAGGCACCACAAGCCGCAGGGAAGATTCACTCCGACTTCGAACGCGGCTTCATCCGTGCAGAAGTCGTTGCTTATGATGACTTCGTTGAAGCAGGCAGCTACGCAGCAGCTCGCGAAGCAGGCAAAGTTCGCCTCGAAGGGAAAGACTATGTCGTTAAAGACGGCGACATCATCGAATTCCTCTTTAACGTATAATTTCATACACACAAAAGCCACTCTCCAAACGGAAAGTGGCTTTTTTATCATGCTATTTTACCATATACACATCTCTATTCAGATAACTTTTCTGGAAACTGCACATAGGAACGAATGACAGTCCCGCAGTGTCTGCAAATCACATGAATGAGTCCTTGCCCCTCATCAACAGTCATCCTTTTCGCCGGCCTCACCTTGCCTCTATCTGACTGCACGCCATATACGACCTCATCAGACCCACAATAAGGACATTTGTATGTCATCTCCATATTATCCACTCCCCTCATAAACAAAAATATTTTCTTTATTCTATACTTTATCATTTATAGTATTTCATTGCAAAAACTCCCTCTGCCAAGACTGGCAGAGGGAGTTTTCAATTATTTATTCTTTTGGTTAAACGCGAGCTGCTTTGCCGCTTGTTGCTTGAGCCATGCATTGATGAATTCATCAATTTCACCATCCATGACAGCGCCAACGTTCCCTTTTTCAAAGTTGGTACGATGGTCTTTAACCATGGTGTATGGGTGAAATACATAGGAACGAATTTGGGAGCCCCAACCGATTTCTTGTTGTTCCCCTTGCAAACGAGCGATTTCCGCTTCTTGTTCCTTGATTTTTTCTTCAACCAAACGAGAAGTCAACATCTTCATCGCAGTTGCACGGTTTTGAATCTGAGAGCGTTCGTTTTGACATTGTACCACAATCCCAGTTGGCAAGTGGGTAATACGAACCGCAGATTCGGTCTTATTAACGTGCTGACCACCGGCACCGCTGGCACGATAGGTATCAACCTTGAGGTCTTTATCTTCGATTTCGATGTTGGTGTCGTTGTCAACTTCAGGCATGATTTCAACAGCAGAGAAGGAGGTGTGACGGCGACCGGACGCATCGAATGGGGAAATACGCACCATACGGTGTACCCCTTTTTCACTCTTGAGATACCCGTAAGCGTTTTCACCGCTAATAAGCATGGTCACACTCTTAATCCCAGCTTCATCACCATCAAGATAGTCGAGCACATCGACCTTATAACCGCGACGTTCTGCCCAGCGCACATACATACGGTAAAGCATTTCAGTCCAGTCCTGACTTTCGGTACCGCCGGCACCTGGGTGGATGGACAAAATCGCGTTATTGTTATCATATTGACCATTCATAATGGTTTCAAGTTCGAAGGCATCAAGTTCCTTATTGATTTCTGCCAAGGTATCGATGATGTCTTGCTCCATGTCCGGATCGTTTTCTTCCTTCGCAAGCTCAAACATCACGTCCAAATCATCAATTTTTTCGGAGAGAGCTGCATGGCGTTCGACCTTGCTTTCCAAACGCTTCTTTTCCTGCATGATCACTTGCCCTGCTTCCGGGTCATTCCAGAAATCTGGGGAGGAAATAATTTCATCAATTTCAGCAATGCGCTTTTTGCGCCCTTCAAGGTCGAGGGATTCGCTCAAGTCGCTTAAGGTTTGCTTTGCCTCTTCAAAGGCTTTGTGTACTTCGTAGTCCATAAATGCACTCCTTTTTCTTATCAAAAAGACAAAGCCAGAAACTCCGGCTTTGTCCGCTTTCAATCATTACGCATTTTGCCGCAGCAATGCTTATATTTTTTACCGCTACCACATGGGCATGGGTCATTACGCCCTACCTTTTGCACACTAACAGGCTTTTTCTTCACAGGTTCTTCATCACCGTGACGCGCATTCAAAATATCTACGCGTTCCTTTTGCTGTTCTTCTTCCTGTTGTACTTCTTCTTGACGCTTGATGGTCACCGCAAAGAGCATACGAATGGTGTTGTACTGAATGTTATAGGTCATTTCGTTGAACATATCGTAAGATTCATTGCGATATTCGTCAATAGGCTTATGTTGCCCATAAGCACGCAAGCCAATCCCTTGACGCATTTGATCCATCGCATCCAAGTGATCCATCCAGTTGGTGTCTACATTGCGTAAAAGAATATTGCGTTCAAAATCGT
This sequence comes from uncultured Peptococcaceae bacterium, assembly GCA_900553245.1. Lineage (GTDB taxonomy): Bacteria > Bacillota > Peptococcia > Peptococcales > Peptococcaceae > UMGS1590. The sequence continues at coordinate 10,978 of USCP01000021.1, read as the reverse complement.
GGAAGATTTCCGGCCCGATTTCTTTTTCTTTTTCTGCATAGCGCGCATGAGCCTTCGCCTTCAACTCTTCACGCACTTCGCTGCTATCCATGTTTGGATAATTAGAAGTATCTACACCATCTGGGAAATTGAAGATTTCCATCAAACGCAATGCCAATTGCTCCAAGTTCCATGCTTCAGGGAAGGTTTCACCGTGTGCCGCTTCATCGCAAACGGTATCAACCAATTTATCAATCATCCCGGAAATACTTTCAGCCATGTTGCGGCCTTCAAGGACTTGGCGACGTTGAGTATAGATAATTTCACGTTGCTTGTTCATCACATCATCATATTCGAGGATGTTTTTACGGGTTTCAAAGTTACGAGATTCTACACGCTTTTGGGCATTTTCAATGGTGCGGCTTACCATGCGGTTTTCGATTGGCATTTCATCATTCATACCAACCTTATCCATAATCGCCGGCAAGGTTTCAGCACCAAAACGACGCATCAAATCATCTTCCAAAGAAATGTAGAATTGGGTATGACCTGGGTCCCCTTGACGACCGGAACGACCACGAAGCTGGTTGTCAATACGGCGAGATTCATGACGTTCGGTCCCGATGATATAGAGCCCGCCCACATCAACAACCTTTTTCTTGTTTTCGTCACAGATTTCCTTGGCCTTCGCCGCAGCTTCCTGTCTCATTTCGTCAGTCACTTCTTCGTCTGCCTTATGGGACTTGCGAAGAAGGTCGTCGGTAATAAGCCCAGGGTTCCCACCCAAGATAATATCGGTCCCACGACCTGCCATATTGGTTGCAATGGTTACGCTCTTTTCTTGACCGGCTTGGGCAACAATGAGTGCTTCCTGCTCATGATATTTTGCGTTCAATACCTTATGTGGTACACCACGCTTGTTCAAAATATCGCTGAGTTTTTCACTTTTTTCAATAGAAACGGTCCCGACAAGCACTGGTTCTCCTTTTTCGTAGAGTTCCGCTACCTTGTCAGCAACTGCTTCAAACTTACCGTTTTCAGTACGATATACAATGTCCGGTGCATCTTCACGAGCAACCGGTTTATTGGTAGGCACAATAACAACGTCCATCCCATAAATCGCACGGAATTCATCTTCTTCGGTCTTTGCAGTCCCAGTCATCCCAGCGAGCTTTTTATACATACGGAAATAGTTTTGGAAGGTGATGGTTGCCAAAGTTTGGCTTTCCTTTTCAATGTTTACGCCTTCCTTCGCTTCAATAGCTTGGTGCAAGCCTTCGCTGTAACGACGACCGTACATCAAACGACCGGTAAACTCGTCAACAATGATGACTTCACCATCTTGAACCACATAGTCACGGTCACGCTTCATGAGAACCTGTGCCTTCAAGGCTTGGTTCACGTGGTGTGCCAATTCCACATTGGCTTCATCGGTCAAGTTATCAATGCCAAGCAAACGTTCAACATGCTTGGTCCCTTCTTCAGTCAATGCCACGGTCTTGAGCTTTTCGTCAAAGGTATAATCTTCTTCATTCTTTAATTGGCGAACAACGCCAACCATCGGTGTATAAAGATCCTTCGCCTTTGCAGCAGGACCGGAAATAATAAGCGGTGTACGTGCTTCATCGATGAGGATAGAGTCCACTTCGTCGACAATCGCAAAATTCAATGGACGTTGAACCATGTTATGCTCATGCATCACCATGTTATCGCGCAAATAGTCAAAGCCAAATTCATTGTTGGTCCCATAGGTAATGTCGCAAGCATACGCATCCTTACGTTGCACGTAATCTAACCCATGGACAATCAAACCAACGGAAAGCCCCAAGAAATTATAAAGTGGTGCAAGTTGCTCAGCGTCACGACGAGCGAGATAATCGTTGACAGTAACAACGTGCACACCCTTGCCTTCTAATGCGTTCAAATACACCGGCGCAGTTGCCACGAGGGTTTTCCCTTCCCCGGTTTTCATTTCCGCAATACGCCCTTCATGGAGCACATGCCCCCCCATGATTTGCACATCGAAATGACGCAAGCCCAACACACGGTCGGAAGCTTCACGTACCACCGCAAAAGCCTCAGCCATGATGTCATTTAAGGTTTCACCCTTTTCCAAGCGCGCCTTAAATTCATCGGTCTTCGCTTGCAACGCTTCGTCAGACAACTCTCTGAAAGGTTTGTCGTATTGGTTTACTTGTGCAGCAAACTTTTCAAGCTTTTTAACATCTTTTTTATTGTCATCTAAAAATTTTTTTAAGAAAGTATCGATGCCCAACCTATTCACTCTTTTCTGTTTAGATCATTCAGGTTATTGTTTCAGCAGCAAATTTCATGCTGTTAAATATACTATTTAACCAAATTATTATAACACATACCCCCAAAAACTCAAATGATTATACAGTTACAAAGCTGTCGTCACCAATTTTTAATACTTACATTCAAAACATTCAATAACCAACCATTTTGTTATTACAAAAATATTGAATATTCTTAAAGAATAAATATTGTATTTTTCATCTTTGTCTATTATAATATACCTAAAATAAAAGAAGTTATAGCAGTCATAAATGTTTTTTGTCATCAGCTTGTTTCAAAAGGAGGTATCCAAAATGACCACACCTGATGCAAACGTACTGCAGGATTTATTAGAGGATAGTGAGCGCTTCGTGAAGACCGCGTCGATGTTGAAATTACTCAGCAATCCTAATCGCCTCATGATTCTTTATATTTTATCCGTCGCACCTCGGTCCGTTAACGAAATTCACGATATTTTGACCCAAGCGTCAAACATTTCCCATAGCTCCCTCTCGCAACATCTTGCATTGTTACGAGCACACAAAATCGTCACCTTCAAGAAAACAGGCCAGATGTCGATTTATAGCATTTCCGATCAAAGATTTGTCGAATTGATTAAAATGCTGAGAGAAATCAATGTTTAGCAAAGTTTTACTTGCAATAATTAGAAATATTCTTATAATTAGTAGTAAGGATTCGACCAAAATTCGAATCTTCTAAATAAAGCAACTGCTGAAAGGATGGTCTATATGAACATCACTATTAAAGGACGCAATACCGAAGTTACCCCTGCATTAAAAGAATATGTAGAAAAACGCTTCGTAAAACTTGAAAAATACTTCTACAATGAAATGCAAGGCACCGTCACCCTTGTTGTAGAAAAAGATGATCACAGAGCAGAAGCTACCATTCCACTTGGCCGCTACATTCTTCGTGCCGAAGAATCTTCCGCTGATATGTATGCTTCTATCGATGCTGTTGTTGACAAAATCGAACGTCAAATTCGCAAATATAAAACCCGCATGAACCGCAAGGGCAAACAAGCGAAGGCTGAACCAATGTTCAGCGCAGCTGTTGAAGCTGAAATTCCGGATGACAACGTATCCGATGTTATCAGCAAAAAGAAATCCTTCACCTTGAAGACCATGGATGCTGAAGAAGCCATCCTTCAAATGGAATTGGTGGATCACGATTTCTACATCTTCCTCAATGCGGACACCGATGAAATCGGCGTGGTTTACCGTCGTAAAGACGGTAGCTACGGTCTCATCGACCCACAAAGATAACATTCCAAGTGCAGCAACTTACGTTGCTGCACTTTTTGTTTACACAGATTAAAAAGCTTGTTCCTAATGACGGAACAAGCTTTTTAATTTTTAAATCTTTTCGAACAGAATCCACATACCGTTCATATTAAGAACAATTGTACCCGATTCCTCCCGACTGCCATTTTCAATATAGCTTGGGCTATAAAAGAACTTACCAAGAGTGACTCCATCATATTTTAGCTCATACACCGCAATGTTGCTTCCATCTATCTTTTCCGTTGTTTTTTTCCACTTTCCTTCTATTGTTTCATCTTCTCCATCAATTTCAATTAAAAAATCTCCATTGCGTTTAAGAGTGAAATCAATTCCCTCAAACGGAAGCGTGTCACCATCGGCAAGCGCTTCAAAGTCATTGCTTACAGTGCTGGAAGTCCACAGACCAATGAATGGCTCACTAGCACCAAAGCCAAAAACAGCAATCAAGAGCGCACCAATTAAAACAGCCCCTGCAATGAGCCATTTTGGCGAGAATTTCTTTTTAGGTGCATTGTCTATCATTTGTGTTGTTTCTGACGGTTCTACGTCCATTCTAATGAAAGCCGCTTCAGAATCGTTCTGCATTATTTGACGATTCGCCTGTTCTGATTCAGGCTCGATGACATCCTCCGCAACATCTTCAAAGGTCTCATTCACAATCACGACATCAAAGGATTGCACGTCTTGTGTTTGAATCACAATCGGTGTCTGTTCACCGAAGGCTTCTCCACTTGCGACATGAAGACCTTCGTATTGATAGAAGGTTTCTCCTAGGATGTTTTCACTGTTTTCTCCATAAAGCACGCACTTTACAAGTACGCCTGTAATCGTGTGGGTGCTATTGTTTTGAAGTTTTAACTGAATCAACTTGCTTTGCGTCATCGTATCATACAGCAATGCGCCTGCGACAACAGAGACACCATTCTTTGGTTCAACAGAAACCGCATCTAGAATGCCCACTCTAGAATATCTTTCTTCCATAGTTACCACTTCTTTCACCAAAAGGGCGTATCGTTTTTGATACGCCCTTTTTCTTACATCACATTAAATCCCGCATATGCATCAATATGAAGAGCACCACTCTCATCAAAAAAATATGGAATCTTTACAGTAGGCTCTGTCTCTCCACTGTAGTACAATCCAATATATCCTTTTAACACTTCATAGGTGCCACTGTTTGAAATGCTGTTACCGCCAGTACCGCTTTCAATTGTAAAATCATTTTCAGAACCAAATACCAGTATATAATTGAGATTGTTTTGAGTAAATTTTACATAACTATTGTTCATTTGTGCCTTTACCACCGCTTCAGTCTCCACATCGGCCGGCTGACTTTTTTCTTGTTCTGCCTTATATCCTTCTGGATCTACTGCTTGTGCCAAGGCATCCTTTGTGTCATAGTGCTTAATAAGATCAGTTGTCAAGCTCAACCCATCGGCATCAATTTCACCCGTACCGAAAAACAACGAAATCTCTCTACCTTCTTCCAAATCTGACTTTGGCACCTTAAAGGTTGACATCATTTTTTTGTTGTCTCCCATATATATGTCTTCAATCTCACTATCGTAATAATAGCTACCTAACATGTATGGATCAACATAATATCTACCGCCAAATACTTCTGAATCGTACTCATTTTCTCCGTTTATAGTCATCGATAGACCCATACTAGATAAATGCTGAATGTTTTTATCCTCAGGATGCACCGTAAAGAAAAGATAAACCAATGCTAAATTATCGTTTTCTATATCAACATAGCTATCATCGACAGCAATAGCATCAATCGTTACATCATCATTTTCCAACGAAGGCTCGTTCTTATCCGCACCACATGCACATAATGAAATCATCATTACAACGCTCAACATTAGCGCAACTATTTTTTTCATTTTCTTTCCCTCTTTCTATTTTGTAAATACAAATGCCTTATCATCATCTCTTAAAACAAGTGCCAGTTTATTATGGGATTCATTGTAAGCGAGCATACCTACAGGAACACTATTACCAATATCCTTAAGATAAATCGTATAATATAGCAATGATTTATCATCAAATTCTTCTAGCGAGCCTTCATAGCGTTCCCAAGTTCCTTCACCGATAGGTTCTTCCCCTTTTACACCAAGAACGAACTCCCCTTTCCCTTTTATATGAAGCTCAACGCCAGAAATATCATCACTAATATGCCAATGGCCTACGATAGGGTCACCAAAGCCGGAACCAAAAACAGCAATCAAGAGCGCACTAATTAAAACGGCACCTGCAATGAGCCATTTCAGCGAAAATTTCTTTTTAGGTGCATTGTCCATCATTTGTGTTGTTCCTGACAGTTCTGCGTCCATTCTAACGAAAGCCGATTCAGAATCGTCCTGCACTATTTGACGATTCGCCTGTTCTGATTCAGGCTCGGTGACCGCCTCTCCAATATCTTCTACGTTCACATTCACAATCACGACATCAAAGGCTTGCACCTCCTGCGTTTGAATCACAATCGGTGTTTGCTCGCCGAAGGCTTCACCGCTTGCAACATGAAGCCCTTCGTATTGATAGAAGGTTTCTCCTAGGATGTTTTCACGGTTTTCTCCATAAAGCACACACTTTACAAGCACGCCCGTAAGCATTTGGGTGCTATTGTTTTGAAGCTTTAACTGAATCAGCTTACTTCGTGTCACTTGGTCGTATAGTAATACGCCTGCGACAATGGATACATCATTGTTGCTACCGCTCTCCTCAGTAGGTAACACACAGATTTTTTCGTAGCGATTGTCCATGATATCCTCCTTTTCATTCCTCTTCATTTGCCACATATGCCTGTAGGCGCTTTACATAGTCGGAGTCAACCGGAAGCAGTATCTTATCAAATTCAAATCCATTCGTCGCATTCGCCTCGCCGAGATAGTATCCTCCGTTATCAGCTTTCACAAGAGAATAATGGGTTCTATATTTGGAATCGAGGGTAGAATTCTCCACGTATTCGTAAAATAGAAATTCATTATCGATTATTTCCCATTTATAGACGGTACCATCATCTACTATTGCTTCCCCATCGGTCGAAAATGTCAGTTTTTCCAGACTACCATCGCCAACAAGCATCCAAGCACCCTGTAGTACCTCTTGAAGCTCATTATTGTTTAAACAATCGTCCCCAAATCCAGTAAAGACTGAATCGTCGTTGTCATATACCTCATTTACCAGCTCCTGTTGAACAGCTACTGAAAATAATTCATCCGCATCCTTATAACCTTCTATTTGTGTAAGGTTATATTTTGCGCCTAAGGCATCCCCGGCTTCAAGGAGCGCTTTTGCTTCTTTGTAGGTATCCGCTTTCTCTTTATCAAAGGCATCCTGTGCTTGCTTTACACGGTCAGGACTATCTTTGAAATTGCCCAATGCTTTAAAATCTTCGATAGCATCTTCATAGTAGCCTTCCTCCATTTGGGACATTGCGTACTGATACTCACTATCAAGTTCTTGATATTTATCCATCGCAAAGCCACAAGCCAGCAATACAATAATTAACGGAATGCCAATTTTCATGATCTTTTTTGCGAGATTACGAATTTCCTGCTTTTTACGTTCTTGTTCAGCTGCACGTCTCAAGCGTTCAGCTTCTTCCTTTTCCAATCGAATTTGACAATTTTTTTGAAGCTCCACTTTGTTAAAATCGAGGATTTTTTCTTTTGGCAAGCCGCATTGATGGCACTTGTCTTCATCCAAACGGTTGATAGCACCACAGGCACAGATAAACAAGTCCCTTTGGATACTATGCATTTGCCCTTTTTTGCTGCCAAATTCAATGGCATATTGCTTGCATAGCTCCGGCTCTTGAAGCACCTCGCTACAGGACGGCACTTGGGCAAGTGGTGTCCAAACCTCATTGCCTGTCCAAATGGTATTGTTTACAAAAATCACTTGTGAAACGATGATTTGGTAGCTTCGCGTTTGCGAATTCACAACAATAATCGGTACCTGCTCACCAAAGGATTCGTCTCTTTTTACGAAGAGATCCAAATATTGGTACTGCGTTTCCTCTTTTAGCGGTTTTCCTAATGTATCATAAGAAAGAATTTTTACTGTAACCGCTTTGATGACTTTGTCCTGTATGTTTTTAAATCGAAGCTGGGCAACAATATTCTGTGTCAATCCGTCCTTTAGTAAAGCACCCTTTTCCAAAACGAGCGGAGCGCCGGTACAATAAAGATTGTCCACTTGTGAGAATACTTTTTCATAACGCTCGGCCATATCATCACCTCTTATAAGCGTGGTAACTGGTCAATGGATGTTGACCTCTCATTGGACAAAAATCCACGAGTCATTTCCAAACGGATATGATGAACGTTGTCCAATAAATCCGCAAGACCATATAAAAACCAACAAGAAGGCACTAAGCAAACACCAATTCCCACAAAAAAGATATACAACGCACCCGCCCCATAGGAGCTAAATAATAGGCCAAACAACAAAAATACCAAACCAAGTAAAAATGACCCTAATCCAAAAAAGAAAAAGACTTTTGCAATATTCTTGTATTTTCTTGTGATGTTATCAAAGAAAAAACAATTCAATTTCTCAATAAAATCTTCAGAAGCCATACTTCTATTCCTCCTTCACTATTTAACAGAACGCTAACACTATGGAACTAAAAATAAAGGCACCAACGCCACACCAAATATAAATTTTTGATGTGTCCGGATGTTCGTTATAATGAACAGCGCCCACGATAATGCCTGCAATTGGAATAAATAAAGACAGCAAGACCAGCAAAACGCTCACATCTTCTGTCTTTTCTGTACTATTCACATTGCCTCGATTCTTTCTCACCTTTCCGGTTTCTACCGCACATCCACAATGTATGCAGTAGGTTGCATCATCTGAGATTTCTTTTCCACATTTTTGGCAGAACATCACAATCCCCCCTTTCGTGTTCACTTCCTTAATAACAGGAAGTATTCTTCCTATTATTATACGGTTATACCTCCTCTTTTACAAGCATAATAGGAAGTAGAATTCCTATAACGGCAATTATGGAGGAAGAATTATGCTTATTACAGACAATCGCGCTATAGGAAACAAGCTTCTAACTATTCAAAAAAGCATGGGTCTCACCCAGGCACAGGTAGCTGAAGCGGCCGAGTTATCGGACCGTGCGTACGCAGACATTGAGCGTGGCACAAGCAATATGCGCTTACAAACGATATTGCATATTTGTGCTGCACTACATATCACCCCTAACGAAATTCTCACTGACGATGACACACCCCTTGATATTGAACAGGAAGAATTATTTACACGTCTTGCGCTACTTCCGTCAAAGGAGCGTGCTACTGCCCTTGAGCTTTTGGCGGTTTATCTCGATTCCCTCAAATAAAAAACAAGGAACGCTCCATTGAATAATTCATTGGAACGTTCCTTGTTTATTTTCTTCATTAATAATATGCCCTCTTATTGTGTGCACAAAAAAGCGATGTTCCAAATGGAACATCGCTTTTAATATTGTAATATATCTTACAATCAGTCGTTGGAGTATGGAAGCAAAGCCATAGCTCTAGCACGCTTGATTGCAACGGTGAGTGCGCGTTGATGCTTAGCGCAGTTACCGGTGATACGACGTGGAAGAATTTTACCACGTTCGGTCATGTACTTTTTCAGACGGTTCGTGTCTTTGTAGTCGATGTGTTCAACTTTATCAACACAGAACTGGCAAACTTTCTTGCGTGAACGTCTGTTGCGTTCTCTTCTTGCCATGTTGAGACTCCTTTCCTAATTAAAACGGCAAATCTTCGTCACTGAAGCTCACTTCAGTACCGAAGCCCCCAAGAGATGGATTTTCTCTTGGAGCAGCTGGCTGTGCGAATTGATCAGTTTGACGTTGATAGCCTTGGTTATTCGCTTGGTACCCTTGATTACCGCCTTGGTAACCTTGGTTGCCACCTTGATAACCACCACCTGCATTGCCGTTGCCACTGCCCAAGAATTCAACTTGGTTCGCAACAACTTCGGTACGCCAGTGGCGTTGCCCATCATTGCCATCGTAGCTACGAATTTGCAAGCGACCTTCAACGGCGATTTGACGGCCCTTAGTCATATACTTTGCAACGTTTTCGGCAGATTTATTCCATACGACGATGTCGATGAAATCTGCTTCTTTTTCACCGGTTTGAGAGTTGAACGGACGATCAACCGCAATGGTGAAATTGCAAACGGCAGCGCCACTCGGTGTGTAACGTAATTCAGGATCACGTGTCAAACGACCAATTAAAATGACTTTATTCATTGCTAGGCCCTCTTTCTACTGATAAAAGAATTATTCGCCTACACGGGTGATCATGTGGCGGATGAGACTTTCGTCAATCTTCATCAAACGGTCAACTTCGTTGACAGCGTTAGCTTCGCCCTTAAATGTCACTAAAACGTAGAAACCATCGGTGTACTTTTTGTCGATGGTGTAAGCGAGTTTTCTCTTGCCCCACTTGTCAACCTTTACTACTTCAGCACCTTCAGCTTCGAGGATACCGTTGTAACGGTCGATGATTGCTTGGTTTTGTTCTTCGCCTACTTCAGTCTTAATGATATAAAGAAGTTCATAATCGCGCATTCTTGCACCTCCTCCCCCCGGACTAACGGCTCTGCCATAGTATTTGCAGAGCAGGGATTACAGATACATATTCTATCAGAACTTCGCTGTATTTGCAAGTATCTATTTCATAAAAAAACCTCTTGCCGAAGCAAGAGGTTGATAGTGACTATTATTCAACAACAGCTTGTGCTGCGGTGATGATAGCGAGCTTGTAAGCGTCTTCTTCGTTGCAGCCACGGGAAAGGTCGTTGATTGGTTTAGCAAGACCTTGAAGGATTGGCCCGATAGCTTCGAAACCGCCGAAACGTTGAGCAATCTTGTAGCCGATGTTACCAGCTTCGAGGCTAGGGAAGATAAAGGTGTTCGCATGACCTGCTACCTTGGAGCCTGGTGCCTTGCGTTCACCAACGCTTGCTACGAATGCAGCGTCAAATTGAAGTTCCCCATCGATTGGAAGCTCAGGAGCGAGTTCTTGAGCAATCTTGGTTGCTTCAGCAACTTTTTCGCTTTCTGGAGATACTGCGGAGCCCTTGGTGGAGAAGCTGAGCAATGCAACCTTAGGATCGATGTCGAAGGTCTTAGCGGTTGCAGCACTTTCAACAGCGATTTCGCCCATTGCTTGAGCGTCAACGGTGATGTTGATTGCGATGTCGCTGAAGAGGTAGCGTTCTTCGCCCTTGAGCATAACCATTGCACCACTTACGCGGGAGCAACCAGGTTTCATCTTAACGATTTGGAGGGCAGGACGAACGGTGTCGCCGGTGGAGTGGCAAGCGCCGCTTAACATACCGTTTGCTTTTCCCATGTAGATGAGCAGGCGCAGTAG